>NZ_JBNAGK010000001.1:508882-579986 GCF_049803835.1 Tropicibacter sp. S64
CCGCTACCCGCCCCCCCGCGGTTCTTTTTTCCCCCCCCCCCCCGGGGGGGGGGGGGGGGGGCCCCCCCCCCCCCCCCTCGGTCGGATCGCAAGGCGATCCGAAAAACCTGAAAGGCAAAACGATGAAATTGCAGGACCTCGACATCATCGTCACCGCGCCGCCGCACCCCGGCTGGGGCGGGCGCTACTGGATCCTTGTCAAGCTGACCACCGCCTGCGGCATCACCGGCTGGGGCGAGTGTTACGCCTCCTCCGTCGGACCCGAGGCGATGAAGGGCGTCATCGCGGATGTCTTCCAACGCTACTTCGAGGGGGAGAACCCCGAGAACATCGAACGGATGTTCCGCCGCACCTATTCCTCCGGCTTCACCCAGCGTCCTGACCTGACCGTCATGGGCGCCTTTTCCGGGCTGGAGATCGCCTGCTGGGACATCCTCGGCAAACACCGGGATCGCCCGGTCTGGGCGCTTCTGGGCGGGATGATGAACGAGCGCGTGCGCGCCTACACCTACCTCTATCCCCTGCCGCAGCATAACCTCAACGACTTCTGGACCAGCGCCGAACAGGCCGGGGAGGCCGCCGCCGACTGCGTGGCGCGGGGATACACGGCGGTGAAGTTCGACCCGGCGGGTCCCTATACCATGCGCGGCGGCCATCAGCCCGCCCTGTCCGACATCGCGCAATCCGTCCGCTTCTGCAAAGCCATCCGCGAGGCTGTCGGGGAAAGGGCGGACCTGCTGTTCGGCACCCATGGCCAGTTCACCACCGCCGGGGCGATCCGTCTCGGGCAGGCTTTGGAGCCCTATAATCCCCTTTGGTTCGAAGAGCCGGTGCCGCCGGACAATCTGCTCGAATATGCCGAGGTCGC
This sequence comes from Tropicibacter sp. S64, assembly GCF_049803835.1. Lineage (NCBI taxonomy): Bacteria > Pseudomonadati > Pseudomonadota > Alphaproteobacteria > Rhodobacterales > Roseobacteraceae > Tropicibacter > Tropicibacter sp. S64. The sequence continues at coordinate 509,751 of NZ_JBNAGK010000001.1, forward strand.
CCGCGCCGTGCGCATCCCCGTCGCTACCGGCGAGCGGCTTACCACCCGTTCCGAATTCGCCACGGTGCTGCGCTCGGGTGGCGCGAAGATCCTGCAACCGGCGCTTGGCCGGGCAGGGGGGCTTTGGGAAGGGCGGAAACTTGCCGCTCTGGCCGAGAGCTTCAACGCCGAAATGGCGCCGCACCTCTATGCCGGCCCCGTGGAATGGGCCGCGAACATCCAGCTTGCCGTGGCCATTCCGAACCTGCTGATCGCCGAGACCATCGAAACGCCGTTTCACGAAAAGCTGATAAAGCGCTCTATCTGCGTCGAAAACGGCTTTGTTTCCGCACCGCAGGCCCCCGGCCTCGGCATCGAGGTGGACGAAGCGCTGGCGCGGGCGCATCCCTACACAGGCCGCGATCTGCATCTCCAGATGCAGGATGCGCCCTGCAATTACGCGGAGGGCAATAGCTTCCAGGGAGGCGCCCCCGCCAGCGAACCGTGATCTCGCCTTTTTCGAATCGCGCTGGTATAAGGGCGGAAATCTGAAATCCGAGATATACCCGTGAACGTCCAGACCCCTCCTGCTCCGCCCAGCGAAATGGCGTCGAATGCTGCCAATGCCGCGGCCTTCCTCAAGACGCTGGCCCATGAAGGGCGGCTGATGATCCTGTGCCACCTCGGCTCGGGCGAGAAGTCCGTGGGCGAATTGGAAGACTTGCTCGGCATCCGCCAGGCCGCCGTCAGCCAGATGCTGGCGCGGCTCCGCGAAGAAGGGTTGGTCGTGACCCGGCGTGACGGCAAGACGATCTATTATTCGCTGGCGGATGACAACACGAGCAGGGTCATCGGCCTGCTTTACGAATTGTTCTGCGCCGGACCGGACGGGGACTGCACCTGATCCGGGAGGCGGTACGCCTTTTGGCCCGCGCGACCGGGTGAAGACGCGGCAGGGCGATCAGACGCGGTGATACGGGCTTCCCGCCAGGATGGACGCCGCGCGATAGAGTTGTTCGGTCAGCATCACCCGGACAAGCATATGTGGCCAGACCATCTTGCCGAATGACAGGCTCAGGTCCGCCTCGGCGCGGAGCGACGGGTCGATGCCATCCGCCCCGCCGATGACGAAGGCCAGGTCGCCGGCGCCATCGTCCCGCACCCGGCCCATCCAGTCCGCGAACTCCGGCGAGGTCATCACTGTGCCCCGCTCATCGAGGCAACACAGCGACGCGCCGCCCGGCAGCGCCCGGCGGAGCAGTTCCGCCTCGCCAGACATGCCGCTGCCCTTGCGGTCGTCCACTTCATGCACGGAAACCGGGCCAAGGCTCAGGGCCCGCCCGGTTCGGTCGAATCGCTTGATGTAATCGTCAATGAGCGCACGTTCGGGGCTCGCCCGAAGGCGGCCCACCACGCAAAGATGGATGCGCACGCGGGATCAGGCGCCGGTCGGCGCGGCTCCGCGGGCCATGGGCACCCACATCTTCTCGAGCTGGTAGAACTCGCGCACTTCCGGACGGAAGATGTGAACGAGCACGTCGCCGCTGTCGATCAGCACCCAGTCGCCGGTTTCCTTGCCCTCGGTCTTGGCCAGAACGCCGAGCTCGCTCTTCAGCGTCTCGGTGATCTTCTCGGCCAGTGCCGTCACCTGACGGGACGACCGCCCGGAGCAGATCACCATGTGATCGCACACGGAGGTCTTGCCGCGCAGATCGATCTGCACGACCTCTTCGGCCTTGTTTTCATCGAGGGATTGCATGATCGCGGCGAGTACGTCGTCGCTGGTCACATTGATCCGGGCACCCGCGTTCATTGCGGTTCCGGTACTCGCGGTATCAACCGCACCTGCATTCGGAGTCAGGACACTGTCCTCCTTGACCAATCACGCCGCATGAACGCCCCGGCGCCGGGCATGGCTTCAATGTAACACCGATGGCGGCAAATCTCAACGCCGCCGCGCCGCGGCGAAACGGCGGGCCGAATTTCGGGCTGAAACTCTGCTCGCCGTCACGCGCCGTAGGGCACCCAGACCGTCTTCACTTCCGTGGCAGCGTCGAGGAAGGCCCGGCCCTCGCCTGCGCTGCCGAACCAGTCGCGTGCCTTGCCGTGGTTCACCCAGGTCCGTTTGAGGTTCCCCGCCGCACCTTGTTTGATGGTTTGCGACAGGTCTGTCGACGAGAAGCTCCAGGCCGCATCCACGTCCGCATGGCTGGCGAGCGTCGGGGCCAGGTCCGCGTGCGGTCCGGTCAGGATGTTCACAACGCCGCCCGGCACGTCCGAGGTGTCGAGCACCTGGTAGAAATCCGTCGCGGCCAGCGGGAAAGGCTCGGAGGCGACGAGCACCACGCGGTTGCCCATGGCGATCGCCGGGGCCATGACCGAAACGAGGCCAAGCAGAGGCAGGTCGTCGGCGCAGAAGGCCCCGATCACCCCGCAGGCCTCCCGCATCGCCAAGGCTACGCCACGCATCGGCACGGCGCGCACGTCGCCGTCGAACTTGTCGGCCCAGGCGGCATAGGTGAACAGCCGGTCGATGGAAGCCTCGACCTCCCTTGCGCCGCCTTTGCCGCCGGTCAGCCGGTCGATTTGCCGGGCAAAATCATCCCCCCGCGCCGCAAGGTTTTCGGCGATGTAATAGAGCACCTGCGCCCGCAGATGCGCTGACGCCCCGGTCCAGCCCGCTGCGCCCCGCGCCGCCTCCACCGCGTTTCGGACGTCCTTTCGGTTCGCGATGGGCGCCTGGCCGATCAGCTTGCCCTTCCTGTCGAAGACGGCGCGGGCGTAGCCGCCGTCGGGCCGCGCCTGCTTGCCGCCGATGTAGAGTTTTGCGGTCCGGTCCACCGGCTGCGGCTCGCTGTCGTTGCCGGTGAAGGCCCTTACCGGCTTCAGAGCCTTGCGAGTCTCGTCCGCCTTGGTATAGGCGCTGAGTCCCTCCCAGCCGCCCTCCCGGCCAAAGCCGCTCTCCCGGACGCCGCCAAAGCCCGCCGCGGCGTCGAACATGTTTGTGCCGTTGACCCAGACCACGCCCGCCGCCAGTTTCGGCGCGATGTCGAGTGCGGTGTTGATGTTCTCGGACCAGACCGAGGCCGCGAGGCCATAGCGCGTGTTGTTGGCGATCTCTACCGCCTCTCCGGGCGTGCGGAAGGTCGTCGAGACCAGAACCGGGCCGAAGATTTCCTCCTGCATCAGGGTCGACGCCGTCGACAGCCCGGTGATGAGCGTCGGCGGATAGAAGCAGCCCTCCGGAGTGCCGCTGCATTGGTAGACCTGCCCGTCGCTGGCCGAGACCAGCGCGGCGATGCGGCTGCGTTGCTCGGGGTCCACGATGGCGCCCACGTCGATGCATTTGTCCATCGGGTTGCCGATGCGCAGACGGTCCATCCGCGTCTTCAGCCGGGCATGGAACGTCTCCGCGATACCTTCCTGAACGAGGAGCCGCGAGCCGGCGCAGCACACCTGCCCACCGTTGAACCAGATGGCATCGACCAGCCCCTCGATGGCCGAATCGATGTCCGCATCCTCGAATACGATGTAGGGCGACTTGCCCCCAAGTTCGAGCGTCAGCGCCTTGCCCGTGCCCGCCGTGGCCGCGCGGATCTTGCGACCCACCTCGGTGGAGCCGGTGAAGGCGACCTTGTCGACTTCCGCCGCAACAACCATCGCCCCGACCTCGCCATCGCCGGTGACGATATTGACCACGCCCTTCGGCAGGCCCGCCTGGCGGCACAGATCGGCAAAACAAAGCGCCGTCAGGGAGGTCCATTCCGCAGGCTTGAGCACGACGGTGTTGCCCATGGCCAGCGCGGGCGCAACCTTCCAGGCCAGCATCAGCAGCGGGAAGTTCCACGGGATCACCTGTCCGCAGACGCCGAGCGCCTTGCGTCCCGGCAGTTCGCTTTCCGTCAGCTGCGCCATGCCCGCGTGATAGTAGAAATGCCGCTGCGCCAACGGAATGTCGATGTCGCGGCTCTCGCGGATCGGCTTGCCGTTGTCGAGCGTTTCCAGAACCGCGAACAGTCTGGAGTGCTTCTGCAGAAGGCGCGCGAGCGCGTAGAGATACCGCGCACGCCCCTTTCCGCCGAGGGCGTCCCACGCGGGCTGCGCCTTCCGCGCGGCCTTCACCGCTGCCGCGACATCGGCTTCGGAGGCCTGCGTGATCTCCGCCAGCACCTCGCCCGTCGCCGGGTTGCGCGTCTCGAAAGTCTGGCCCGGTTTGCCGAATGCCCCGTCGATGAAACAGCCGAAGCGGGCGCCCTGGTCGGTGATCCAGGCCAGCGCATCGGCGGCGCTCTCGGGGCTGGGGCCGTAGTCCATGGTTTCGAAGATGTCCTTGACGGTCATGAGAACTGCTTTCTCGCAAAGAGGAAGAGAATGTAGAGGAGCCAGAGCAGCGCCGCGCCGGTCGCGACGCGCTGAATCCAGGCGGTCCTGCGATGCACGGCGGCAAAGGCGCGCAGGGCCTCGGGCACGTCGCCATCGGGCAGATCGTACTCCGGTTCCGGGCCGAGCATCCGCTGCAGGCGGGTCGGCAGATCGCGCATGGCCCGGCGGAGCCGCTTGCGCCGCCACTGCTTCGCGCCCATCCAGAGCATGAAGGAGATGGCAAACAGGCTGTAGAGCGGGTTCATGGCCATACCGTCACGCTGCCCTGTTTCTTCTTGGTCCAAATACCCATTGCGCCGTCAGCCCATCGCGTGGCGCCAGCTGGCGGAATAGGCGCCGGTCACGTGGTGTTCGAGCTGCCGCTCGATGTCGCCGAGCAGCGAGGATGCGCCGAACCGGAACAGGTCGGGACGAAGCCAGCGGTCGCCGAGTTCCTCCTTGATGAGCGCGAGGTAGTTCAGCGAATCCTTCGCCTTCGAAATCCCGCCTGCGGGCTTGTAGCCCACGCGGTAGCCGGTTCTCTGGTGGTATTCCCGGATCGCCCGGATCATCACGAGGCTGACGGGCAGGGTGGCGTTCACGCTTTCCTTTCCGGTCGAGGTCTTGATGAAATCCGCGCCGGCCATCATGCAGACAAGCGACGCCCGCGCCACATTCTGCAGCGTGCCAAGCTCGCCGGTGGCCAGGATCGCCTTCACATGCGCCTCGCCGCAGGCCTCGCGGAAGGCCTTCATCTCGTCGTAGAGCCCTTGCCAGTCGCCGCTCAGCACCTTGCGGCGGGAGATGACGATGTCGATTTCGGCCGCACCGGCCTTCACGCTCTCCTCGATCTCGGCGATGCGCAGATGCATGGGAGAAAGCCCGGCGGGAAAGCCGGTAGAGACCGCCGCCACGGGAATGCCGGAACCCTCCAGCGCCGCCACCGCCGCCTCGATCATGTCATGGTAGACGCAGACTGCCCCGACTTTCAGGTCCGGCAGACCGATGGCGTCGAGCAGGTCCGCACGAACCGGGTGCCGCGCCTTGGCGCAGAGCCGGGCCACGCGGCCCACGGTGTCATCCCCGGCCAGCGTCGTCAGGTCGATGCAGGAGACGGCTCGTGCGAGCCAGGCCGCCTGATAGTCCTTCTTGACCGAGCGCCGCCCCGGCAGCGTCGCGGCGCGGCGCTCGATGGCGGAGCGGTTGGCCCGGGCGCGCATGACCCAGTCCATGTCCAGGTCCATTCCCGGATTCCGGGCCTCGTGCAACTGCGGCAGCTGGACCGCTGCGGTGATTGTCGTTTCGGATGGGGTCATCCTCTCCTCCCGGCGACGAGATGGGTTTTCGTCCAAGGTGGCCTTGCAGCGGCGGGAATACAAGCGTTCCGCGACGGCGCATGCCGGGCGGGATGCCTGCCAGACAGGCGTTCTCGCGGAGCGGGACTGGCTTTACATGAGAATAATTCGCAACAGTGTTGACCTTTTGCGAATGGCTCGCATATAGAAGCCTGACAAGGAGCTGCAAATGTCCCTGCACCGCCGACACGTTCTGACCGGCCTTCTGGCCACCCCGCTGCTGGCCCGCCCCGGGTTTGCCGCCGCGCCTGCGTCCGTCATCGCCACCACCGGCATGATCGCCGATGCGGCCCGCGCGATTGCGGGGGATCTGGCGGATGTGCGGGCGCTGATGGGGCCGGGAGTGGACCCGCACGGCTATCGCCAAACCCGGTCCGACATTGCTGCAATGGCGCGGGCCGATCTCGTACTGGCCAACGGGCTCTATCTGGAGGCACAGCTGGAAGAGTTCCTGACCGGCCTCGCCCAGCGTCTCCCCGTGCGGCTGGTGGCCGAAGCCCTGCCCGAGGACATGCGCCTGTCCCACGCGGATTACGCGGGGCGCTACGATCCGCACATCTGGATGGCTCCACCATTGTGGCGCTATGCGGTGGAAGCGACACGGGACGCGCTGAGCGAAGTCCGTCCGGACCACGCGGAAACCTTCGCCGCCAATGCCGTGCACTATCTGGCGCAGATCGACGCATTGAACACCTACGCGCAGGAGACGCTGGGCAAGGTTCCGGAATCCGCCCGTATTCTCGTGACGGCGCATGACGCCTTCCGCTATTTCGGGCGGTCCTACGACTTCGAGGTCGAGGGGATCCAGGGCATCTCCACCGAATCCGAGGCCGGCCTGCAGCGGATCGGCGCATTGGTCGATCTGCTGGTCGAACGCGGCATCAAGGCGGTCTTTGTCGAAAGCTCCGTGTCTGACCGCAACATGCGGGCCCTGATCGAGGGGGCGGCGGCGCAGGGGCACGAGGTTCGCATCGGCGGGGAGCTGTTCTCGGACGCGATGGGCGAACCCGGCACCTACGAGGGCACCTACATCGGCATGATCGACCACAACGTCACCACCATAGCCGCGGCTTTGGGCGCGGATGTGCCGGAGGGCGGCATGGCCGGCAAGCTGAAGGCGGGCGGCTGACCGATGAGCCCGCGTGACACCTATGCCGAGGTCGACCTGAGCCGCAGCCCGCTTGTGCTGCGCGACCTGACCGTCGCCTATGACGCGGACACCGTGGTCCAGGACGTCGACATGACGGTCCGTCCCGGCAGCATGACCGCCATCGTCGGGCCGAACGGCGCGGGCAAGTCTACCCTGCTCAAGGCGGCGCTGGGAATCGTCCGGCCGCTCGCCGGGCAGGTGAGCTTCTGGGGCGGCCCGATCACCGAGCGCCGCCGCCGCGTCGCCTATGTGCCGCAGCGGGCCAGCGTGGACTGGGATTTCCCGACACGGGTGATCGACGTCGTGCTGATGGGACTTTACCAGGAACTCGGCCTGTTCCGGCGGGTCAACGCGGTGCAGCGAGCCACCGCCACGGCTTGTCTCGAACGGGTCGGCATGCAGGACTTCGCCGGCCGCCAGATCGGTCAACTGTCCGGGGGCCAACAGCAGCGCGTCTTTCTGGCGCGGGCGCTGGCGCAGGGCGCGGACCTGTATCTGCTGGACGAACCCTTCGCCGGTGTCGACGCTGCCACCGAGGCGGCGATCATCGCGGTGCTGAAATCGCTGCGGGACGAAGGCCGGACGGTGGTTGCCGTGCACCACGACCTCGGCACGGTCCGGCAATATTTCGACCACGTCTTCCTGATCAACCGGCACCGCATCAGCGAGGGGCCGGTGGCCGAAGCCTTCACGCAGAAAGCGCTGGACGCGGCCTACGGCGGGCGCGTGCAACTGAAAGGCTGAGATGCTGTTCGAGGCACTGACCCTGCAACTGGGCTACAATGCGGCGCTGGTGGCGCTCGGCGCCGCGGCGCTCGGGCTTGCCGCGGGAGTGGTGGGCGCCTTCCTCTACCTCCGCAAGCGCTCGCTGGTTTCCGATGCGGTCAGCCATTCGACGCTGCCGGGGCTGGCGCTGGCCTTTCTGGTACTCGTAGCGCTTGGTGGAGACGGCCGGAACCTTCTTGGCCTGATGCTCGGCTCGGCTTTGTCCGCCTGGGTCGGGCTGCTCGTCGTCGGCTGGCTCACGCGCACGACGCGCCTGCGCGAGGATGCGGCCGTCGGGGCGGTGCTTTCGGTCTTCTTCGGTTTCGGCATCGTGCTGCTGACGGTGATCCAGACCATGACGAGCGGACGGCAGGCGGGCCTCGACAGTTTCCTGCTCGGCTCGACCGCCGGGATGCTAAGGTCCGATGCGCTGCTGATCGCGGGGGGCGGCATTGTCGTGCTGGCCGCTGTCTGGGCCCTGCGGCGGCCTTTGCTCCTCACCGCCTTCGACGAGGGGTTCGCGCAGGTGCAGGGCATCGACACGCACCGGCTCGACCTTGCGCTGATGACGCTGGTCCTCGCCGTGACCGTGGTGGGGCTGAAGATCGTCGGGCTGATCCTCATCGTTGCGCTGCTGATCGTCCCCGCCGCGGCGGCGCGCTTCTGGTCGGACACGGCATCGACCGTGGTGCTGCTGTCCGGGCTGTTCGGCGGCCTCTCGGGGTACATCGGTGCGTCCCTGTCCGCCACCGCGCCGAGCCTGCCAACCGGGCCGATCATCGTGTTGATCGCCTCCGGGCTTTTCACAGTGTCGATGTTCGCCGCCCCGTCGCGCGGGATCATCGCGGCGATGCTGCGTCACCGCCGGCTGAGCAAACTGGCCGGGGAATCCTGAATGGGGTACGAATTCGTCGCCCTCTCGTTGCCCCCTATGGTCATCGGCATGCTGGCCGCCATGGCCTGCGCCTTGCCCGGGAACTTTCTGCTCCTGCGGCGGCAGGCGATGATCGGCGACGCCATCAGTCACGTCGTGCTGCCCGGCATAGTCGTCGCCTTCCTGGTGACCGGGACCATTTCCGCCATCCCCATGATGCTCGGCGCCGCGGCTGCGGCCCTTGTCTCGGTCCTGCTCATCGAAGCGGTGCGGCGCTACGGCAAGGTCGAACCGGGCGCCGCCATGGGTGTGGTCTTTACGACCATGTTCGCGGGCGGGGTCTTGCTGCTGGAACAATCGGACACGTCCTCGGTGCATCTCGACGTCGAACATGCGCTCTACGGAAATCTCGAAAGCCTGATCTGGCTGGATGCCGCGGGCTGGGAGTCGCTGACGGACCTTGTCGCGCTCGCCCTCTTGCCGCCGGAACTCTTCCGGATGGCGTTCACCTTCGTGCTGATTGCCCTGTTCACGCTGGTCCTCTGGCGTCCGATGAAACTCGCCACCTTCGATGAGGGGTTTGCCCGCTCTATCGGGCTGCCGACCGCGGCCATCGGCCTCGGCATCGTGGCCATGGCGGCGCTGGCCGCCGTCGCCGCCTTCGACGCGGTCGGCTCCATCATCGTCATCGCCATGTTCATTTGCCCCCCTGCCGCCGCGCGTCTCATGACGAACCGGCTCGAGCACCAGGTCCTGTGGTCTCTGGTGTTCGCGGCCATCAGCGCGCTGCTCGGCTATGTGCTCGCGGGCTACGGCCCGCTCTGGCTCGGGGGCACCGCCTCCGTCTCGGCGGCGGGGATGATTGCGACCGTATCGGGCCTGATCCTTGGGCTTGCGGCACTGGCCGGTCCGCAAAGGCGCGCCTGAGCCCTGCCCGGTCAAGAAGATGCAGGGCACGGGGTTTTCCAACCGTGCGCCGTGTGTCAGGGTCGCGCGATGGAACGGGAGGAGCGCCATGGCAATCAAGGTCTGTGTCTTCGACGCCTATGGCACGTTATTCGACGTCACGGCGGCCGCGCGGCAGGCGGCGGAGCAACCCGGGCAGGCGGCACTGGCCGAGATCTGGCCCGCGCTGGCGGCGGACTGGCGGGCGAAACAACTGGAATACAGCTGGCTCAGGGCGATCACCGGCGATCATGTGCCGTTCTGGCAGGTGACGCAGGACGGGCTCGACTGGGCGATGGAGAAGGCAGGACTGGACGATCCGGAGCTGCGGGAGCTTCTTCTGGCTCTGTACTGGGAGCTTGCGGCCTACCGCGAAGTGCCGATGATGCTGGCCACGCTCAAGGCGCAGGGACTGTGTTGCGCGATCCTGTCCAACGGCAGCCCCGACATGCTGGAGGGCGCGGTGGATCACTCCGGCATCGGCTTGTACCTCGACGCGGTGCTGTCGGTGGAGGACGTCGGTGTCTTCAAACCCGCCCGCGCGGTCTATGACATGGTTGGCGCTCGCTTCGGCTGCAGTGCGGACGATGTGCTCTTCGCTTCCTCCAACGGCTGGGACGCGGCGGGGGCGGCGGCCTATGGCTTCCGGACCGTCTGGGTCAACCGCACGGGCCTGCCGCAAGACCGCCTGATGGCGCAGCCGCACCATGTACTGACCGATCTCACATCCTTGCCGGAGCTTGTCTGATGCCGCGTTTCTTTGCTTCTGATGGTGTTGCCCTGCACTACGAAGACGAGGGGAGCGGCCTGCCGCTGCTTTGCCTTTCCGGCCTCACCCGGGACACCCGCGATTTCGACTTCCTCGCCCCGCATCTGGACCGCGTCCGGCTGATCCGCATGGATTATCGCGGGCGCGGCCAGTCGGACTGGGCGCCGCACGAAACCTACCAGATCCCGGTCGAGGGCCGCGACGCGTTGGAGATTCTAGACCATCTGGGACTGGAGAAGGCGGCGGTTCTGGGCACCTCGCGCGGCGGGCTGATCGCCATGGTGCTGGCCGCGACGGCCAGGGACCGGCTGACCGGTGTGGCGCTGAACGACATCGGGCCGGAGATCGCGGCGGAGGGGCTGGAGTTCATCAAGGGCTACCTCGGCAAGCAGCCGCCATTCCGGACTTTCGAGGAGGCCGCCGAGAAGCGGGCCGCCGCAATGACCGGCTTTCCGAACGTCCCAATGGAGCGCTGGCTGGCGGAGGCGCAGATCCTTTACAGGCAGGGCGCGGACAAGCTGCGCATCACCTATGATCCGAAGCTGCGGGAGGCGGTTCTGGACAGCGGCGCACAGCCCGCTCCCGATCTCTGGCCGCTGTTCGACATGTTGAAGGGCCTGCCGCTCTGCGCCTTGCGGGGCGCAAACTCGGACCTTCTCTCGCCGGAGTGCTTTGCCGAAATGAAGCGCCGCCGTCCGGACATGATCGCCGCCGAGGTGCCGGACCGGGGGCATATCCCCTTCCTGGACGAGGCGGAGTCGCTGGATGCGCTGGGGCGCTGGTTGAAAATGGTCGGCTGAGGCGGTTGGTCCGCCGTCGCGATATCCGTTCCGTCAACGGGCAAGGCGTGATCCGGGCTGATGCCCGGGCCGCTTGGTCCGGTCAGCCCGTCACGAACACCCGGCTCGGGTGAAGTTCCCCGGCCTTGAAGACGCCGACGGCGATGGCCCGCCCCTCGTGAGAGGCCCAGACCTCTGCGCCGTATTCCACATCGGATGCGATCACCATGCCGGGGTTGCCGTTGCGCAGCCGCGCCGCGCCCTCGGGCGTTGCCTTGACTTCGGGCAGGTCGGCCAACCCCTCCTCCAGCGGCCGCAGGTGGGTGTCGAGTTCCGGTGTCTTGGCCATCCGGTCGATGTCCTCCAGCGACAGCCCGTCCTCGGCGTCGAACGGTCCGGACCAGATTCGGCGCAGGCGCAGAACATGGCCATGACAGCCGAGGTCCTTGCCCAGGTCGCGGGCAATGGACCGCACGTAGCCCCCCTTGCCACAAACCATTTCAAGTTCGACGTGATTTTCATCGGGCCGGTCGGTCATCACCAGTTCGTCGACATAGAGGGGCCGCGCGGCGAGAGCCATCTCCTCTCCGTCGCGGGCGCGCTTGTAGGCGCGCTCGCCATCGACCTTCACCGCGGAGAACTGCGGCGGCACCTGTTCGATGTCGCCGACGAAGCGATTCAGGGCGTCCTTGATCGCGTCATCGCTCGGGCGCAGGGGGCTTTCGGCGATCACCTCGCCCTCGGCATCGTCGGTGTTGGTGGCCTGTCCGAGCCGGACGATGAAACGGTAAGCCTTCAGGGCGTCAGTAATATATGGCACCGTCTTGGTCGCCTCGCCAAGCGCGACGGCGAGGACTCCGGTTGCTTCTGGATCGAGCGTACCGGCATGGCCGGCCTTTTTCGCATCGAACGCCCAACGCACCTTGTTGACCACGGACGTCGAGGTGATGCCCGCGGGCTTGTCCACGACCAGCCAGCCGGAAATGTCGCGACCCTTGCGCTTGCGTGCCATCTTGCGTCCCCTTGCGATGAGGCAGGCCGGGTAGCAATGCAGGCGCGGACTGTCAATCCGGTTGCCCCGGAATACATCGACAATCTGAAATGTGGGGATAAGCGTAAACCACTTTTCCTTAGCAAGTCCGTTAGGAACGTTTTGGGGTACTGAGGAATGACGGACAGATTTGAAAGAATAGTCCAGGACTATGGTTTGGATGGGTCGCGAGGCGCGGACCTGAAAGAGGCGGCGAGGCTGGTCGGACCGCACATCGACGCGGTGCTTGAGGCGTTCTACGAAAGAGCGCTGGCAGACGCGGACAGGGCAGGATTTTTCACAAGCCCGGATCGCATCACCTTTGCCCGTGAGGCGCAGAAGAAGCACTGGCTGCGGCTGCTGTCCGGGGTGTTCGACAAGGAGTATTTCGAGTCCGTGCAGCGGATCGGCCTGACTCACGCCCGTATCCAGTTGCCGATCAATGTCTACATGTCGGCCTATGCGCTGGCCGCGTCCGATATTCTGGATTGCCTCATTGGCAAGTCCTCAGGTTGGTTCGGAGCGCGCGGGCGTACGCGGCACATGGCCACGGCTGTCATGCGGGCATTCACGATGGATATGGCGCAGGTGATCGAGATCTACGCCGCGAAAGTGCAGGACGAGCAGGACCGCGCCTTTACCTTCCTCGACGCCGCAATCGAGACGATGGCTCGGGGCGACCTGACTCACCGGATTCCGGACCCTTCGCCGGACGGCTTCCCCGAGAGTTACAACCCCATTCGCGAGCGGTTGAACGCCACGGTCACGCGCCTGTCCGGCATCCTGTCCGCGATCGGCGCCCGCGCCGCGGAATTGACACGGTCGACCAACGAGGTCGGCGGCAATATCGACGAGTTGTCCCGGCGGACGGAGAGCCAGGCCGCGTCGCTGGAAGAGACCGCGGCGGCCATGCAGGAACTTTCGACCAGCGTGTCCGGCTCCACCGAGGCCACCGACAGCGCCAGCCGCGTGGCCTCAGCGGCACGCAGGGAACTGGAGGACGGCATCGGCCTGATCCGCGACACAGGCGAAGCCATGGCCCGCATTCAGGCAGCTTCGGACCGTATCTCGCAGATCATCGGCGTGATCGACGACGTGTCGTTCCAGACCAACCTGCTGGCCCTGAACGCCGGGGTGGAGGCGGCCCGGGCCGGGGACGCCGGGCGCGGCTTTGCCGTGGTTGCGAACGAGGTCCGGACATTGGCGTCCAGTACCGCCGAGGCGGCGGGTGAGATCAAGCAACTGATCAACGCCAGCGCCGACGAAGTGGCGTCCGGAGTGAAGCTGACGGAAAACGTCGGCGATGCCTTCGGGAAGATCATGGAGCGCTTCAACAAGGTCTCCGAACTCACCACGATGGTGGCTGCCGCCGCGCAGGAGCAGTCCCGCGCCGTGGGCGAGGTCAACACCTCGGTCTCCCAGATCGACCAGATCACCCAGCACAACGCCGCCATGGTCGAGGAGACGACCGCCGCCACGCAGATCATGCGCAGCTGTGCGGGTGAGATGCAGACCATGCTGGGCAATCTTCGGCTTGTGAAAGACGCGCCGGAACAGGGGCTCTATCAGTCTCAGACCCAGCAACACCGGGGCAGGGGGCGGGCCGCCTGAGGCGTCCTGATCCGGTTCCGGTGCGGACTGGCCACCGTACAAACGGGACGCATCACACGCGGGTCACGCGGGCGGCGGGCCGGAGGGCCATCCCCTGCGCCGCGTGGGCAAGACGTTGACCGCATCGGGACAGTCCCCGGGCTGACGACTTTCGGTCAGCCGCGCGTCCCGGCGAAACGCTCTTGCCAGTCGGTTCGCTGGTCGTCGGTGATCTTGGTGAAGAGGTTTTCCGGCACTGCAAACGCGTGACCGGCCGGCAGACGGGACAGGGCCTCCTCGACCGAGGAAGGCCATTCGGTCTTGTCGCAGGCCATCGCCTCCAGCATCGCCTTGCTTGCACTCGGGATGAACGGCGACGACAGCACGCCGTAGAACTGGATCAGATTCAGGGCCAGCGCGATCTGCGTGCCCGCCTGCGCTTCGTCGGTCTTGATCGTGGACCAGGGCGCGGCCTCCTGCAGGTACTCGTTGCCCATGACCCAAAGGGCCCGCAACGCGGCGGCTGCCTTGCGCACGTCGATGGCATCCATGTGCTGCTGGTATTCGTCCAGCTTGGCCTGCAGGTCCTTGAAAAGCTGCTCTTCCAGCGGACCGAGGGCGCCGCGCTCCGGCACGGTCTCGCCGAACTTCGAGCGGCAGAACTTGGTCACCCGGCTGACGAAATTGCCGAGCACGTCCGCGAGGTCCTTGTTCACGTCCTGCTGGAAGCCCTCCCAGGTGAATTCCGCGTCAGAGCTTTCCGGCGCATGGGAAAGCAGCCACCAGCGCCAGTAATCCGCCGGCAGGATCTCCAGGGCCTGATCCATGAACACGCCGCGCCCGCGCGAGGTGGAGAACTGGCCGCCGTCATAATTGAGGTAATTGAAGGACTTGATGTAGTCGACGAGCTTCCACGGTTCGCCCGAACCGAGGATCGTGACCGGGAAGCTGAGCGTGTGAAACGGCACGTTGTCCTTGCCCATGAACTGGGTATAGCGCACGTCGTCCGCGCCCTTGTCGGTGCGCCACCAGCGCTCCCAATCCGTGCCCTTGCCCGCATCGACCCATTCCTGCGCGCAGGCAATGTACTCGATCGGCGCGTCGAACCAGACGTAGAAAACCTTGCCTTCCATGCCCGGCCAGGGCTCATCGCCCTTCTGCACCGGCACGCCCCAGTCGAGGTCTCGGGTGATGCCGCGATCCTGCAGGCCGTCGCCGTCGTTCAGCCACTTCTTCGCAATGGACGTCGTCAGGACCGGCCAGCCCTCGCGGGTGTCGATCCACTCCTCCAGCCGATCCTTCATCGCCGACTGCCGCAGGTAGAGGTGTTTCGTCTCACGCATTTCCAGATCGGTCGAGCCGGAGATGGTCGAATGCGGGTTGATGAGGTCCACCGGGTCGAGCTGCTTGGTGCAGTTGTCGCACTGGTCGCCGCGCGCCGAGTCGAAGCCGCAGTTCGGGCAGGTGCCCTCGATGTAGCGGTCCGGCAGGAAACGCCCATCGGCATGGGAATACATCTGCTTTTCCGAGACTTCGCGGATCAGGCCCTGTTCGTCCAGCACCTTGGCGAAGTGCTGGGTCAGCTTGCGGTTCTGCTCCGACGAAGACCGTCCGAAGTGGTCGAAGGACAGCCCGAAGCCTTCCGCGATCTTCGCCTGCACCTGCCACATCTCGGCGCAATACTCCGCGACCGGCTTGCCCGCCTTGGCGGCGGCGAGTTCGGCGGGGGTGCCGTGCTCGTCGGTGGCGCAGAGGAAGAGCACCTCGTTGCCCCGCGCGCGCTGGTAGCGGGCGTAGAGATCAGCCGGAAGCTGGCTCCCAACGAGGTTGCCGAGGTGCTTGATCCCGTTGATATAGGGAATGGCGGAAGTAATCAGATGACGGGCCATGGCTCACCTCAAGTCGCGTTTGCGCGGTGATTACAGCGTTTCGCGGCATACTTGAAGCCGCAAGCCTCACGAAAGTCGCTTCGGCGCCTACTCCCGCAGCGCAGGCAGTCCGACGCCGGTCGACTCGAAGCCGCCGTCCACCGCCACCACCTGCCCGGTGACGTAGGAGGCTTTCTCCGACGCCAGGAAGCAGATCGTCTCCGCCAGCTCCCGCTCCGAGCCGTAGCGGTTCAGCGGGATGGCATCGTGGTAGGCCTGGATGATCGCGGGCGAATGAACGGCGACGGAAAGCTTGGTCTTCACCGGACCGGGGCAGACGCAGTTGGCGCGGACGCCGTATTCACCCAGTTCCGCGGCATATTGCTTGGTCAGCTGGATGACGGCGGCCTTGGAGGTGCCATAGGCCACGCGGAGCGTCGAGGCGCGCAGGCCGGAAATGGACGCGATGTTGACGATGGCCCCCCGTGTCGCCTTCAGGGCATCGGCAGCGGCCTGCGAGCAGAGGAAGACGCCATCGAGGTTGGTCTCCATGACCCGGCGCCACATCTCGAAGGTGCAATCGGCAATCGGGCCGAATTCGGCGACACCGGCATTGTTGATGAGCGCGTCGACGCGGCCCGACCAGTCGAGGGTCTCGGAGACCATCCGGTTGACCTGCTGCGGGTTCGACACGTCGTAGGGCAGGGCGAGGATGTCCTCGCGCGTCGCGGCGGCGGAATCGAGCTCGGCGGCGTCCCGGTCGACCATGACCACCTGCCAGCCCATTTCGAGGAACAGGTCGGTCGTGGCGAGGCCGATGCCGCGGGCGGCGCCGGTGACGATTGCGCATTTACGGGTCATGTGGATGTGTCCTCCCAAGGATTTGCGGCCCTTGTGGCACGGGCCGTGCGCCTTGGGAAGGGTGCGGGGCGCAGCCCCGCCCTACGGGGGGTCGCGCCCCTAGGCTTTCATCAGGTCCGGCAAGTCCCCGGTCAGCCCCGCCGCCTCGCGGATGAAGCCCCGGCGCAGGGACGGGGCGTTGCCGACCAGTGCCATGCCGATGTCTCGGGTCATCCGGAGAAGCGGATTGTCGTTGGAGAACAGCCGGTTGAACAGGTCTGTCGCGGCGGCGAGCGACGCGGTGTCCCAGCGCCGCCAGGCCTGGTAACGGTCCAGCACCTGCGGGCTGGCGAAATCCTCGCCGCGCCGTTGCGCATGGCTGATCACATGCGCCAGCGCGGCCACATCGCGCAGCCCGGCGTTCAGACCCTGCCCGGCAATCGGGTGCATCCCGTGCGCCGCATCGCCGACAAGCGCCACGCGCTCCGCAATAAACCTGTTCGCCAGGGTCAGGTTCAGCGGGTAGGTGTAGCGCCCGCCCGCGAGGCTGATCTCTCCCAGGAAATCGCCGAACCGGGGGCGCAGGATGTCGAGATACTGCGCGTCTGGCAGCGCGTTGATCGCCCGCGCCTGCGCGTCCCGCTCGCTCCAGACGATGCTGGAGCGGTTGCCGGTCAGCGGCAGGATGGCGAGCGGCCCGGCGGGCAGGAACAGCTGATGCGCCACGCCGCCGTGAGGCAGTTCGTGCGCGATGGCGCAGACCAGCGCGGTCTGGCCGTAGCTCCATCCGGTACGCCGGATCCCGGCACGGGCGCAGGTGCCGCTTTGCCGCCCGTCCGCCCCGACGATCAACCGGGCGGTCAGCGTCTCACCGGTGGCCAGCGTCACCCTGGCCCTCACCTGGTCCGTCTCCTGAGCAATCACTGTTTCACCGGCGCGGTGCGTGATCCGATCGTCCGCCTCCATCGCGTCCAGCAGGGCGCGGCGCAGGTAGCGATCCTCGACCATGAAGCCCATCGGGCCCTCTTCGATCTCGGCACTGTCGAAATGCAGGCCGAGGAAGACCTCCGCCTCCCCGACGCGCCCGTCCGAGACCTTGATCTCCCGCATCGGCTGGGCATCGTCCTTCAAGGCATTCCAAAGCCCGAGCGCTTCCAGCATCCGCTTCGACGACAGGGCCAGCGCATAGGAACGCCCGTCGAAATCCCCCGCCTCGCGGGTGGCGACCGGCAAGGCGTCGACGACGATGGAGCGCAGCCCGGTCTGCGCTGCGGCGAGGGCGAGAGCAGGGCCATTGAGGCCACCGCCGATGATGATCAGATCGCTGTCCATGCCGCTCAATATGCGCCCCGGATCGGGATTGTCCATGCGCCCCGCTGCCGCTACCGTCCGGAGCAAAGAGAGGACCTTGGCATGAGCGACTATTCGAAGCGGAGCGCCGCGGCGCTGGGACGTGGCATCGGCGCGGGCGAGATCGATCCCGTTGATCTGGCAGAGGATTTCCTGGGTCGTATCCGTGCCCACCCGATGGGCGCGCGCATCTATGCGCGGTTGACGCCTGAGCGGGCGCGGGCCGAAGCTCTGGCAGCGCGCGAGCGGGCGAAGGCCGGGCAGAGGCTTTCGCCGCTCGACGGCGTGCCGGTCAGCTGGAAGGACCTCTTCGATACGGCGGGCACGGTGACCGAAGCCGGCTCGCACCTGCTGCGCGGTCGCATCCCGGACCGGGACGCAGAAGTGCTGCGCAACGCGACGGCGCTCGGCCTCGTCTGCCTCGGCAAGACGCATATGTCGGAACTGGCCTTTTCCGGCCTCGGCCTCAATCCGGTGACACAGACGCCGCCCTGCGTGAACGATCCGGACGCGGTGGCAGGCGGCTCCTCTTCCGGCGCGGCGGCCTCCGTCGCCTTCGGCCTCGCGGCGGCGGCGGTCGGCTCCGATACCGGTGGCTCGGTGCGCATCCCGTCGGTCTGGAACGACCTCGTCGGTCTGAAGACCACCTCCGGCCGGCTCAGCCTGAAAGGCGTGGTGCCGCTCGCGGCGAAATTCGACACGGTCGGTCCCTTGTGCCAGACCGTCGAGGATGCGGCCCTGATGCTCGCGGCGCTGGAAGGCGGCAAACCGGCGGACCTGCGCGGCGGTGAAGGCCTGAGTGGCAGGCGCTTCGCGGCGCTTCAGACCATCGTGCTGGACGACCTGCGCGATGCTCCGGCCAAAGCCTACGAAGACGCTTTGAAACGGTTGGAACAGGCGGGCGCGGAAATCGTTCCCTTCGATTTTCTGGACCTTGCCGGGCCTATGGGCGACGCCGGAGTGCTCTACACCACGGAGGCCTGGGCAACCTGGGGCGCGACCATCGAGGCCGACCCGCATCTGATGTTCCCGCCGATCCGCGAGCGTTTCGCTGCCGGGGCCAATCCGACGGGCAGCGACTATATCGCTGCCTGGCACAGGCTCGAAGCGATGCGGGCGAAGTGGCTGGCCGCGACAGCCGGGTTCGACGCCGTTCTTTGCCCCACGGCGCCGAACCTGCCGCCGAAAGTGGACAAGCTGATGGAGCAGGGCGACTATTACGTCACGGAGAACCTCCTGACCCTGCGCAATACCCGTGTCGGCAACCTGACCAGCGGCTGCGCGATCACCCTGCCGACAGGCACCAAGAGTTGCGGGATCAGCCTGATGGGGGCACCCATGGCCGAGGAACGCCTGCTGCGGGTCGCTCTCGCCGCCGAACGGGAACTGGCCTAGGCCGCGCCGACATGCGCGGCCAGCTTGGCCAGCGTCTGGAAACCATATTCCACCGCGCCAAACCCGATGGCCCCGGCACGCTGCGCCTTCGTCGGATGCATCTGTCGCAGGGTGACGACGGTCTTGCCGTTGGCCTGTTCGTCGAAGGTCACGATCATGGCGAAACGGCCCGGATCGTCGTCCTTGTCATCGCCGTGCAGCACCTCGATGAGCGCGTTCTCCTCCAGCCGCACGAAGCGCATCCGGTTGGGATAGACCGTGCCATCCGAGGTCGTCATGGTGAACCGCCAGACTCCGCCGACGCGCAGGTCCATCTCCAGTGTGTCGATGGCGTGATCGTCCGGTCCGAACCACAGCGGGATCTGCTCCGGATCGGCCCAGGCGCGGTAGACCAGGCTGCGCGGCGCGTCGATCAGCCGGGTCAGGACAATCTCGCGGTCGAGGGGCCAGTCGGCCCAGGGGGAAAGGTCAGTCATCGCGGTCACTCCTTCATGCTGTCGATATGCGCTTCGAGCCGGTCGAGGCGGGATTCCCATTCGGCAATGTGCCTGCTGATCCAATGCTCCGTCTCCTGCAGGACGGCGGGCACGATCCGGCAGGTTCGCACACGCCCTTGTTTTTGCGTGGTCACGATGCCGCTGCGTTCAAGGATTCCGACATGTTTGAGCAGGGTCGGCAAAGTCAGGTCGAACGGTTCGGCAAGGGCGCTGACGCTTTTTTCCCCTTCGCAAAGCCGTCCGACGATGGCCCGGCGGGTCGGGTCCGACAGGGCGGCGAAGGCCAGATCGAGGCGAGTCGAATGGTTTTCCATGTATGAAACTATTGGCTCAGGCAGGCCCGCAGTCAACAAATACTTTCACAAAGTGCAAAGTTTTCTGTTCTGCGCGACACCCTTCGTCTTCCTTGGTCCCCAAAATACCTTGGGGGCAGACAGTGTTGCGCCATCTGACCTGGCGGCATTAGCGACGGCACAGCCCCGAAACAAGATTTTGTCCCGGCAAAATTTTTCCCCGGCAAAAGGTTGACTCAACGCGCGCAAACCCACCGAAACATTTTTGCGACATTCCCGCCACAGACCGGCCCGCACCCGCCAAGATTCTGGACAGCGCCGGGGCGAAACCCGTATCCTGACCCAAAGCGGGGCAAGAACGATCCCGCACCCCGAGGCAGTACAAAGCGAAACCTGATGTTCCCCGAGCGGTTCTCGAACCTACCGGCTTATGCGTTCCCGCGTCTGCGGGCGCTTCTGGATGCGCACGACGGCGGCGGCCCCGTGCGCCATATGTCCATTGGCGAGCCGAAACACCCGTTTCCGGCGTGGATTTCCGACATCGTGGTGCAGAACGCCGCCGATTTCGGGAAGTATCCGCCGAACGAGGGCACGCCGGAGTTGCGGGTGGCCATCACCGGCTGGATCAGCCGCCGGTTCGGGGTCGGGATGAACCCTGACACGCAGGTGATGAGCGTCAATGGCACGCGCGAGGCGCTGTACAACGCCGGAATGGCGCTCTGCCCCGAGCAGAAGAATGGGCAGCGGTCCGTGGTGCTGATGCCCAACCCGTTCTACCAGGTCTACATGATCTCGGCGATTTCCACCGGGGCGGAGCCGGTCTTCGTGCCCGCCTCCGCCGAAACCGGCCACCTGCCGGATTTCGCCTCCGTTGCGCCCGACATCCTCGCCCGGACCGCGATGGTCTATATCTGCTCCCCGGCGAACCCGCAGGGGGTGATCGCGGATGAAGCTTACTGGGAAAGCCTGATTGCGCTCGCCGAAACCCATGATTTCCAGGTCATGGCGGACGAATGCTATTCCGAGATCTACCGCGACTCGCCGCCCCCCGGCATCCTGAGCGTCGCGAAACGCATGAACGCGCACCCCGAGCGGGTCGTCTCCTTTCATTCGCTGTCAAAACGCTCCTCCGTTCCGGGCCTGCGCTCCGGCTTCGTCGCGGGCGGACCGGAGAGCATCTCGCGCATGAAGCAACTTCGTGCCTACTCCGGCGCCCCGATCCCGCTGCCCTTGCAGGCGGCGAGCGCGGCGCTTTGGGAGGACGAGGCGCATGTCGAGGACAACCGGGCGCTCTACCGGGCGAAATACGCGCTGGCCGACCGCATCTTCGGCAACGTGCCGGGTTACATGCCACCGCAGGCGGGCATGTTTCTCTGGCTGCCGGTCGAGGATGGCGAAGCGGCGACGCTGAAACTGTGGAAGGAAACCGGCGTTCGGGTCCTTCCGGGCGAATACCTTTCGAAAGACACCCAAACCGGGAACCCGGGGAAGGGGTACATCCGCGTGGCCATCGTGGCCCCTTATGACGAGACCGAGGCCGGTCTGACGTTGATCAGGGACTGTCTGTATGGCGACGACTGCTAAGACCAAGAAAAAGACGAGGCGAGGCATGGCATCTTATCAGTCCCGGGGGCGCGATCCCCTCTTCGACACCGACACGGCGCTGACGCTGGAAAAGCGCGGGCGAGAGCTTCTCGGCCTCGGGCTGGTGGCGGTGGGGCTGATGGCGGCGGCCACGATTGCCTCCTACACGCCGGACGATCCCTCCTTCATGACGGCGACCGACGCGCCGGTGCAGAACTGGATGGGCCGCATCGGGGCTTCCATCGCCGCGCCTCTGTTCATGATCATCGGCTGGGGGTGCTGGGCGATCGCGGCCTGCTTCCTCGTCTGGGGCGGTCGGCTGGCGCTGCACCGCGATGACGTAGGGGTCATGTCGCGGCTGGTCTTCGCACCGATCTGGGTGGCGCTCTCGGCGGTCTATGCCTCGGGCCTGACCGAAAGCGCCGGCTGGAGCCACAATTTCGGTCTCGGCGGATTGTTCGGCGACATGATGATGGGCTCGATCCTGAACCTGATGCCGGTGGATGCGGGGATCGGTCTCAAGCTCGTGCAACTGACGCTCGGTGCGGTGATCGTCGTGTTCGGGGCCTTCGTGCTTGGGTTCACCCGGCTCGAGGTGAAGACCCTGGCGCGCTTCCTTTTGCTCGGTCTCGTCGTGACCTATGCCAACGTCATGGCCCTGCTGGGTAAGGGCGCGGGAGGCGCGATGGACGCGGCGCAGCGCATGCAGGCCGCCTCCGCCGAACGCCGCGAACGCAAGCGCCAGGAGGCGGCGGAGGCCGCCGAATGGGCTGCCGCGCAGGAGGCCATTCCCACCCCGCGCGTGAGCGCCGCGCCGCGTGTGCGCCGGGCCGAAACCCCGGTCTACGACGAGGAGCCAACGGATTTCGTGGTGGATGACACCGACGATTTGCCCGCGCCGCCCCGGGAAAAGGCCGGGTTCCTGTCGCGGATGCCGTCCCTGATGAAACGCGAAGAGCCGCGGATGCGGATGCCCGAGCCGGAGATGGTCGACGCTGTCATGGACCACGACGTCGATGCACCGGGCGAGGACCGGGTGAAGGCGAAGATCGCAGACGTGATCCGCGCCCGGCGCGGCACGGATTCTGCCGTCGCCAAGGCGCCGTCTTACGATCCGACCAAGCCGCTGACCAAGGGGCGCGGCCACGGACCGAAGCCGCTGATCTTCAATCCCGCACCGCGTCCCGAGGCGCGTATCGAACCGCCGCTCACGGCGCCGGAACCCAAGGTTGCCGCACGGGCCGAGCCGCCGCTGACCGCCTCGCGCACGGTCAGCCCGACGGCCGCCGCCGCTCCGGCGCTGGCCGCGACCCGTGCCGCCGCTGCCGTGTCCGCCGCCCCGGCTTTCCTCCAGAAAGCAAAGACTTACGCCCCCTCCCCTGCCGAGGAGGAAGACTACGACGCAGCGTTCGAGGCCGAACCCTGGGAGGAGGACGACACCGCTCAGACTTTCGCATCGGTGGATGAGGATGCGAATGGCGCGGCCTATGGCGCGATGCGGGACTTCGACGATTACGGTGAGGACGATGACGACGACCTCATGATCCTCGACGACAGCACCCCGACGCCGCCCCCGCCGCAGTTCCTGCGCCGCCCCGCGCCTGCGTCGGAGCCGAAGAAGGCCGTGGTGCAGCAGCCGGTGCGCAAGCCCATGGTTCCGTCGAAGCGGGCGCAGGCCGAGGCACAGCCGCAGCTGAAATTCGAGGACAACACGCCGGATTACGAACTGCCGCCCCTGAGCCTGCTGATGTCGCCGGACCGCATCCAACGGCATGTGCTGTCGGACGAGGCGCTGGAAGAGAACGCCCGGATGCTGGAATCTGTGCTGGACGACTACGGCGTGAAGGGCGAGATCGTCTCCGTCCGCCCCGGCCCTGTTGTCACCATGTACGAACTCGAGCCCGCGCCGGGCCTCAAGGCGTCCCGCGTCATTGGCCTCGCCGACGACATCGCGCGTTCCATGGAAGCGCTGTCTGCGCGGGTTTCCACCGTGCCGGGCCGCTCGGTCATCGGGATCGAACTGCCGAACCAGGACCGCGAAATGGTCTCCTTCCGCGAGATCCTCTCGTCGCGTGAATATGGTGACGGCAAGCATTCGCTCCCCTTGGCGCTCGGCAAGGACATCGGCGGCGAGCCGATGGTCGCCAACCTCGCGAAGATGCCTCACCTGCTGATCGCCGGCACCACCGGCTCGGGCAAGTCCGTGGCAATTAACACGATGATCTTGTCGCTGCTCTACAAGCTGACGCCGGATGACCTCAGGATGGTGATGATCGACCCGAAGATGCTCGAACTCAGCGTCTATGACGGCATTCCGCACCTCCTGTCTCCCGTTGTGACCGACCCGAAGAAGGCCGTGGTGGCGCTGAAATGGGTCGTGGGCGAAATGGAGGACCGCTATCGCAAGATGTCCAAGATGGGCGTGCGCAATATCGACGGCTACAATGGCCGCGTTGCGGATGCGCTGTCGAAGGGCGAATTGTTCAGCCGCACGGTGCAGACAGGGTTCGACGACGAGACCGGCGAGCCGGTATTCGAGACCGAAGAGATCGTGCCGAAGAAGATGCCCTACATCGTCGTCATCGTCGACGAGATGGCCGACCTGATGATGGTGGCGGGCAAGGAGATCGAAGCTTGCATCCAACGCCTCGCGCAGATGGCCCGCGCCTCCGGCATTCACCTCGTCATGGCGACGCAGCGTCCTTCCGTGGACGTCATCACCGGCACCATCAAGGCGAACTTCCCGACGCGGATTTCCTTCCAGGTCACGTCCAAGATCGACTCCCGAACGATCCTTGGCGAGATGGGCGCGGAGCAGCTTCTGGGCATGGGCGACATGCTCTACATGGCGGGCGGCGCAAAGATCACCCGCTGCCATGGTCCGTTCGTCTCGGACGAGGAAGTCGAGGAGATCGTGAACCACCTCAAGGCCTTCGGCCCGCCGGAATATGTCTCGGGCGTGGTGCAGGGCCCGGATGACGAGAAGGCGGAGAACATCGACGCGGTTCTGGGGCTCTCCACCGGTGGCAATACCACAGGCGAGGATGCGCTCTACGATCAGGCGGTTCAGATCGTCATCAAGGACCGCAAGTGCTCGACCTCCTACATCCAGCGCAAGCTCGGCATCGGCTACAACAAGGCCGCGCGGCTCGTGGAGCAGATGGAGGAGGAGATGGTCGTCTCCCCCGCCAACCATGTCGGCAAGCGCGAGATCCTCGTGCCGGAGCAGCAGTAGGGCCTGTCGGAACGCAGCCGATACACGGAACCCGGTGGCCTTTCCCGGGTTCCTGACCTGACGGGTGGACCCTTGAACCGGGGGTTTCCGCCGACGATATCAGGTAAAAGGCGCGGCGTTATCGCATAACGCGCGTCGCGGTGCCATATGTGCCGCATCCCGATCAGGAAGGAACGAGTATGGACCGCAGAGCATTCACCGCAGGCATCCTGGCCATGGCGACCCTTGTCGCCGCCCCCGCCAGTGCGCAGCAGTTGTCGCTGGGCGCGATCTCGCAGTATCTCAACACGATCAAATCCGCCGAGGGCAGCTTTACCCAGATCAACGGCGACGGCACCATTTCCACCGGCACCATCGCCATCAAGCGG
Organism: Tropicibacter sp. S64; assembly: GCF_049803835.1. Classification (NCBI taxonomy): domain Bacteria; kingdom Pseudomonadati; phylum Pseudomonadota; class Alphaproteobacteria; order Rhodobacterales; family Roseobacteraceae; genus Tropicibacter; species Tropicibacter sp. S64. The sequence continues at coordinate 534,779 of NZ_JBNAGK010000001.1, forward strand.
CCGGGCAAGGTGCGCTTTGATTACAACCCGCCGGAACGGGCGTTGGTGCTGGCGTCCGCCGGGTCGGTCTATATCCTCGACCGCAAGCTGAACGCGCAGCCGGAGACCTATCCGCTGAACCAGACGCCCTTGTCGATCATCCTCGACCGCAATGTCGACCTGACGAAGGCGGGCATGGTGACAGGTCATACCTTCGACGGCACTGCGACCACCGTGACCGCGCAGGATCCGAAGCGGCCTGAGTACGGCACCATCCAGTTGAAGTTCACCGGCAATCCGGTGCAGCTCCGCCAGTGGATCATCACGGACGGCGACGGCAATCAGACGACGGTTGTCCTGGGTGACCTGCAGACGAAGACCCTCTCGAACCAGATGTTCTACATCGACCCGGAGCTGAAAAAGCTGCGGTGATTCGGAAATGTTTCGCGCGCGAACACGCGGGTTGCGACTCCATGGGTTGAAGGTTAATTCCGTCCCGCCACCAAGGATTTCAAATTGTTTACCTCGGTAAACGGCCTGTTAATCCGGGTTAACAAAACGAGGCCTGGTCCCCTGCGGATCGGGCCTTTTTTGTATCAGAAGGGTAGAAGCTGACTGTTTACGTTTGGGAAACATTCGGGTCGTGATATGTCTTTCTGACAAGCAAGAACAGGGCGGTAGCGCCCGGAATTCAGAGGTGAATCTGGTAGGAGCAGAATGCGCGTGCGGGCTGGTTTTCCGTTGGTGATGGCGGTGGGGTGGCTGGTTTCCGGATTGGGGGTGGCGGTTTCGGTTTACGTTGCGCTCCAGTTTCCGGAAACGGGCAGGGCAACCGCAGAGGGTATGTTTCACCGGACCGAGGCGCAAGACGTGGGTGTGGCTGGCAAAGTTCCTCATGCGCCTGACTTTGCAATTGTTTCCCGGCCGGCTCAGCGGCCCGGGGTTGAAGAATTCGGCTTGGGCAAGGGTGGGAGCCTTGCAGGCGAGGCAGCGCCGACTTTGGACATGGGTCCGGTCTGGCCGCCTGCGGAAACCCGAGCAGAGGCGGCGGCCGACGCGGGCGACGGTCCGGGGGACGACATCGTGGCCCGCGCGGTGGGGGGACCGCTGGACCGGGCGCAGACTCCGCATGAAGCGGTGCTGCGCCCGGATTTCGGGCGTTTGCCGGAGAAACGGATCGGGTCGGACGAGGGCAAGAGCCGGTTTCCCGGGTTGCCCGGGGTTCAGCCGGACAGGCAGCACGCGCCTCTGTCTGCCTGTGCCGCTTTGGTGACAACGCTGGCGGCACGGACACGGGTGTATTTCAGCTATGGCTCCGCCGAGGTCGCGCCGGGGGCGAAGGAGGCGGTGGAGGTGCTGGCGGCGGCGGTGAGGCTCTGTCCGGATGTTCACGTGACCGTTCTCGGCTTTGCCGATCCGGCGGGGGATGCCGTGGCGAACCGGGCGCTGAGCCTGGCGCGGGCAAAGGCGGTGCAGACGGTGATGGCGCACGTCGGTTTTTCAGGAACCCGTCTGCACGCGCGCTCCCACCTCGATGGCCATCCGGAATCCTGCCTGCATTTCGACGTGGTGGACAGGCGGGTGGAGTTCGAGGTCTCGCTTCACGGCGAAACTTTGGCGCTGGCCAACTGAATAACGAAAACCCCGGACGTTGCCGGGGTTTCTCTGGTCCTTCGGTCTCATCTGGCTTACCAGCCGTTCGGTCCCTTGTCGGCAAAGGCATGCACGAGGAAGTCGATGAAGGCACGGACCTTCGGCTGGGTGAAGCGGCCCGGCGGGTAGACGGCGTAGATGCCCTGTGTTTCTACCGGCAGGTCCGGGATGACCTCCTCGACAAGGCCCGCTTCCATGGCATCGTGGTAGAGGTAGGAGGGCAGGTAGGCGATGCCGAGACCGGCGGTGCAGGCATTGAGCAGCGATTGCCCGTCATTCACCGTGAGCCAGCCCGCCGTGCGCACCTGACGCTTTTCGCCGGAGGGGGCGGTAATCTTCCAGACGTTGCCGGAGGCCTGGTTGGAATAATGCAGGAGCTTGTGCTCGTTGAGGTCGTCGATCCGCTGCGGTCGGCCGAACTGCTCGAAATACTTCGGCGAGGCAATCATGCGCTTCGTCGTTTCGGTCAGCTTGCGGGCGCGCAGGGTGCTGTCCTCCAGCTCGCCGATGCGGATCGCCATGTCGAAGCCTTCGGAGATCAGTTCGACGTAGCGGTTGTTCAATACCATGTTGACGGTGATGTCCGGGAATTCCGCGAGGAAGTCGCCCAGAACCGGCGACAGGTGGTTCACGCCGAAATCCGTCGCCACGGAAATGCGCAAGAGGCCCGAGGGCGCGGATTGCATGGAGGTGACCAGCGCGTCGGCCTCCCCGGCATCGTTCAGAACGCGGCGGGCGCGGTCATAGTAGGCAAGGCCGATCTCCGTGGGCGAGACGCGGCGGGTCGTGCGGTTGAGCAGACGGGCACCGAGACGCGCCTCAAGGGACGACACGTGCTTCGAGACGGCGGATTTCGAGATCCCCATCTTCTTCGCGGCGTCGGTGAACCCCCCCTGATCGACGACCGTTGCGAAGGCTTCCATTTCCGTGAGTCGGTCCATGCTCGGCTCTCTTTCTGCGTTCCGTATTCCGTTTTTTTGCCGCCCAACTGCGGCTGAACTTGGGCGGGGCCGCGACAATTGCGGGGTATTAGGCCCCTTGTTGCAGGGCCGGAAACGCGGGAAGGCGGGCGTATGCCGCGGAATGTGCTACGCCTTGCGGACACGCAACAGGGAGGATTTCAACATGTCGATTCGGGTTCTGATTGCAGCGGCTCTGGCCGTCGCGGGGTCCGTGGCCTTGGCGCAGCAAGGCGGCGAGACGCCTTCGCCGGAGGGCGCATCGGTCTATTTCGTCAATATCGCGGATGGGGACACGGTCTCGTCTCCGGTCACGGTTGTCTTCGGCCTCAAGGGAATGGGCGTCGCGCCCGCCGGTACAGAGAAGGAGAACACCGGCCACCATCACCTGCTGATCGACCGCGCGCCGTTCGGCGAGGGGGAGGATGGCATGGACGAAATGATGAACGGCCTGCCCGCGGACGATCACCACAAACACTTCGGTGGCGGTCAGACGGAGGTGACGCTCGATCTGGCGCCGGGACAGCATACGTTGCAGCTGGTGCTTGGCGATGCCGGGCATGTGCCGCACAGCATGCCGGTGATGTCGCAGCAGATCACGGTGACCGTGGAATAACGAGCAAGAGAAAGCGGTGCGCCCGGGGTGGGCGCACCGCTCTTTCATGGCAGGCGCAGGTTGGCTCAGGCCGCTTTGCGGTCGTGTTTGCCTTCCTCGATCTCCTCGACGATCTTCGACACGAATGCCTTGAGATCGCCCGGGTTGCGGGAGGTCACGATACCCTTGTCGGTTGCGACTTCCTGATCGACCCAATGCGCCCCGGCGTTGATCACGTCGGTCTTGATCGAGTGATAGGACGTCATCGTCCGGCCCTTTGCGATACCGGCCTCCACCAGCACCCAAGGCGCGTGGCAGACGGCGGCAATGACCTTGCCGGACGTTTCAAAGTCCTTGGCAAGCGACAGCACCGCGTCCTCGACGCGCAGCAGGTCCGGGTTGATCTGGCCGCCGGGAATGACGAGGGCGTCATAGTCGGCGCATTTGGCGTCGGCGATCTTCAGATCGGCCTCGGCCTCCCGGCCCCAGTCGCCGCCGTCCCAGCCCTTGATCGCCTTGCCGTCAAGCGTGGCGACATGGACCGTCGCGCCCTTGGCTCGGAGCTGGTCGCGGGGGAATTCCAGTTCCGACTGCTCGAAACCGTGGGTGGAAATGATGAGGATCTTGGCAGAGTCGATGCTCGGCATGATGTGTCTCCTTTCACATGTGTGACTTGGGAGACCAACCCGGGAAGCCGCGCCCTGTTCCATCACAAGGCGCGGCCTGACGGGACGTGACGCAGGATCACTCCGGTTTTTGTGGCGCCTGGACCGTCGGATTGGCCCCCCGCAGGGCACGGGCAAGAAAGCCGGGGCGGCGGTCGCCTTCCGGACCGTGCCAATCCTCATTGCGGGTCAGGATCATCGTGACCGCGAGAGCGAGAAAGGCGAGGGTGGATCCGGCAAGAAGGGCATAGTCCGCCGATTGCAGGATGAAGTAGAGCACCGCGTAGACCACCGTGAGCGCACTGCCGAGGACCAGCGCCCGCTTTCCGAGTTTCAGGCCGATCACGCCGAAGAGGGTCAGGAGCGCGATCACCGCGCCCGCGGAGAGGGCGTAGGCGAGGGCGAAACCGAGGTGTTCGGCGTAGCTGACCATCAGGAGGACAAAGACCGTCTGCACGAGGCCGACAAGGATGTATTGCACAGCATGGGCGGTCCGTCCGGTGCCGCGTTCGATCAGCAGGATCGTCAGGAACGTCAGCGCGATGAACAGCACGCCATAACGGGCGGCCCGCCAGGCCTTCTGGTAGAAGTCGTTGAGTTCGATGTAGCGCAGGCCAAAGGCGGTTTGCCGGGCGGTGGTGTCATGATCCTCGCGCGAAACCTGCGGCAGGGCGCGGGCCAGATGCGGGATGCGCCAGTCGGCGGAGAAGCCGTCATCGCTGATGTCGGAGGTGTCAGGGAGGAAGGCGCCGCCGAAGGAGGGATGTGGCCAGTCGCTTTGCAGGTGCACGATGCTCTCGCGACCCACCGGGGCGACGTAGAGTGACTGTGCGCCGTTGAATTCCAGTGTCAGGCGGTAGTCCTGCGACCCGAGCGGGTCGCCAACCACGGCGCGAATGCCCTGCCTCTCGGTCTGCGGTTCCAACGGTACGTCATTGCCGTCCACACTCAAAGCCGCCGCCCCGCGCAGGGCTCGGTTGCTGCTCAGGCCGAGCCGCACTTCGGCCTCCTCCCACAAGAGCCGCTCGTTCTGCGCGATCTGGCCTTCCGCCGCCTCCGGGGCGAAATCGAAGGTCAGCACGCTGTCCGCCCGGTACACCGGCACGTTGAAAATGCCTCGGCTGCGGATCTCGGTGCGGGTGGTGAATCCGGCGTTGAAGGTTTCGGGAAAGAGGTAGACCGGCGCGGACCGGCGGGTGATGGTCTCCTCGAAGCGCTCGAAGACCTCCTTGTCGGTGTCCGGGTCGACCATGACAACGCCGGTGTCCGGGTCGACCCGGGGGCGGGAGGAGACCTGTGTGACGGTTTCCTCCACCGGGATCACCAGTTGCGGGCCGGAGAGGGTCTGCTCGCCGCCCCATTCCTCGCTGACTGCATAGAGAGTGCTCTGCGAATAGGCGCGGCGGTCCTGAATGACCTCGGCGGCGAAGAACATCGGGATGAACATCAGAAGGACAAGAAAACCGACGCCGATGAAGCGGCGGCCGGGGGATTTTGAAACGGTACTCATGGGGCAACCCTCGCTCGTTGGACTGACCTTGAGCGATAGGGGCCCGGGGAGCAATCCCGCCGCAGCGGGTGTGCAGAGGTCGTGCAGGACGACGGACGCCGCTCGTCCGCCTGTTCAGGCGAACATCGCCCCGCCCGCCGTCCCGTGGTCAGAGCGTTGCGGCGAGGCGGGTGCCTTGGTCGATGGCCCGTTTGGCGTCGAGTTCCGCCGCGACATCCGCACCGCCGATGATGTGGCAGGGGATGCCTTTGGCTTCAAGCGCGTCGGCGAGGGAACGGTTGGAGAGTTGCCCGGCGCAGAGCACGACAGTGTCGCAGGGGATGACTTCGGGCCGTTCGCGGGCCTCGCCGTAGGAGATGTGCAGGCCTGCATCGTCGATGCGCTCGTAATTGACGCCGGCCTTCATCTCCACGCCTTTCATCTGGAGCGTGGCGCGGTGAATCCAGCCGGTGGTCTTGCCGAGGCGCTTGCCGGGGCGTTCGGCCTTGCGCTGGAGCAGCGTGACCTTGCGGGCCGGTTTGTCCGGTTGCGGTCCTTCGGGGGCGAGGCCGGAGCGATGCTCGGACGGGTCGGTGACGCCCCATTCGCGCAGCCAGTCGGGCAGGTTCACCGTCGGACTGTCTTCGGTGACAAGAAACTCCGCCACGTCGAAACCGATGCCGCCCGCGCCGATGACGGCGACGGACTTGCCGACCGGGGCCTTGCCTTTCAGCACGTCGATGTAGCCGAGGACCTTGGGGTGGTCCTGCCCCGGGATGGCCGGGTCGCGCGGGGTGACGCCGGTGGCGATGATGACCTCGTCGAAGCCTTGCAGGGTTTCTGCGGTGGCTTCGGTGCCGAGTTGGAGGGTCACGCCGGTGGCGTCGAGCATGGTGCGGAAGTAGTCCACCAGCCCGTGGAATTCCTCCTTGCCCGGCACCTGTTTGGCCATGTTGAGCTGGCCGCCGATTTCCGTGTCGCGATCGTAGAGCGTGACGTTGTGCCCGCGCTCCGCCGCGGCGATGGCGGTGGAAAGGCCCGCGGGACCGGCGCCGACCACGGCGATGGTCTTCGGCTTGTCAGCCGGGGTCAGGACGATCTCGGTCTCGTAGCAGGCGCGGGGGTTGACGAGGCAGCTTGAGACCTTGCCGGAGAAGGTGTGATCGAGGCAGGCCTGATTGCAGGCGATACAGGGTGCGATCTGCGCCGCCTTGCCGTTTGCCGCCTTGTTGACGAAATCCGGGTCGGCGAGGAAGGGACGGGCGAGGGAGACCATGTCGGCGCAGCCGGTGGAGAGGACCTCCTCGGCAACCTCCGGCGTGTTGATGCGGTTCGAGGTGATGACGGGGATGCCGACCTTTCCCATGAGCTTCTTCGTCACCCACGCAAAAGCGGCGCGGGGGACCGAGGTGGCAATGGTCGGCACACGCGCCTCGTGCCAGCCGATGCCGGTATTGATGATCGTGGCACCCGCCTTTTCGACCTCCCGCGCGAGTTGCACGACTTCCTCGAAGGTCGAGCCGTTCGGGACCAGGTCGATCATCGACAGGCGGTAGATGACGATGAACTCTGGCCCGACGGCGGCGCGGACGCGGCGGACCACCTCCAGCGGCAGGCGGATGCGGTTCTCGTAGGAGCCGCCCCAGCGGTCCGTGCGTTTGTTGGTATGCGTGACGATGAACTGGTTGAGGAAATAGCCCTCGGAGCCCATAACCTCGACGCCATCATACCCGGCTTCCTTCGCGCGGACGGCGGCGGTGGCGATGTCGGCGATCTGCTTCTCGATGCCGTCCTCGTCGAGTTCCTTGGGCGGGAAAGGGGAGATCGGGGACTTGATGGCGGAGGGAGCGACGCAGTCGGGGCCATAGGCATAGCGGCCCGCGTGCAGGATCTGCATGGCGATCTTGCCACCCGCCTCATGCACGCGCGTCGTGATCAGGCGGTGGTTGGCGATGTCCTTGTCGGTGAAGAGCCCTGCCGCTCCGGGGAAAACGCCGCCCTCCCGGTTCGGGGCCATGCCACCGGTGACCATCAGTCCGACGCCGCCGCGGGCGCGGGTGGCGTAGAATTCCGCGACGCGGTCCCAGTTCCCGGTTTCTTCAAGGTTCGTATGCATCGAGCCCATGAGCACGCGGTTCTTCAGCGTGGTGAACCCGAGGTCGAGCGGGGCGAGCATATGGGGGAATGTGGACATGGCGGACCTCCCGTTGGCCGTGGCTGTGCGCAGAACACAGCATGCGGCCGCGGCTGTCACTGTGCAACGCTGCGTCACGGGAGGTGCGGGCGGGGCTGGGCGAAAATTTTGCCGGGACAAAATTTTCTATCGGGGGCTTTGCCCCCGGAGCCCCCGAGTATTTGCAAAGAGAAGAAACAGGGGCGGTTGGGGTCAGGTAACGAGGATGAGCGCGAGGATGGAGGTGGTCAGAAGGGCGATGCCGGTGAGTTCGCGCTTTGTCACGGTCTCGTGGAAAAACAGGACCGAGGCCGCGAGGGAGAGCAGGAGTTCGACTTGACCGAGGGCGTAGACGTAGGCGGCGGTTTGGAGGGTGAAGGCGGTGAACCATGAGAGGGTTCCGGCCATGGAGGTGAGGCCGAGCCAGACGGCAGTCTTGCGGGCGCCCCAGGCTTTTGCGATCTGGCCCGGTTCGCGGCGGTGGAGCCAGAGCGCCATGGCGAGGGCCTGCATGGCGGTGACGCAGACGAGGCTGATGGCGGCGCGGAGGATCGGGTCTTCCGACGGGATTTCCAGCGTGGCGGCGCGGTAGCCGACGCCCGCGATCGCAAAGAAGAAGCCGGAGCCGAGGCCGAGGAGGACGGCGCGGCTTCTCAGGCCCTTCCAGAAGGCGTCCGGGCTGTCGGGGGTTTGCGAGAGCATCAGCACCCCGGCGAGACCGATGGCAATGGCGAGCCAGCCACCGAGCGAAATGTGTTCGCCAAGCAGCAGCAGGCCGACGAGGGCGGTTTGCAGCACTTCGGTTTTTTTCAGCGTGATGCCGACGGCGAAATTGCGTTCGGCGAAGGTCAGGACGACGAGGACGGTGGCGAGGATCTGGCCGAGACCGCCGAAGGCCGCCCAGCCCCAGAAGGTCCAGTCGAGGGGTGGGATGGGCTGGCCGGACCACAGCAGGTAGCCCGATGTGACCACCATCGCGGCGGGCGACGCGTAGGCGAAGCGGGCGAAGGTGCTGCCGGTGGCCGAGAGCGTGCCCCCGGCCAGCATCTTTTGCAGCATGAAGCGCACGGTCTGAAAGGTGGCCGCCGAGAGCGTGGCGATGATCCAGAGTTCCATGCCGCAAGCTATGGCGGGGGTTTACGGCTTTGGCCAGAGCGGATGCGGCACCGGGTCCTTGGCCCGCCAGAAATAGCGGCGAAAGATCTCGGCGTAGCTGCGATACCGGTAGCCCTCGTTGCGGCTCAGATACCGCGCACGGTTTTTCCGGTACAGCACCGGCAGGCGATACCATGGCACGGCGGCGTGCATGTGGTGGACGACGTGGAGGTTGTTGTTGAGGAAGATCAGCGCCAGCGGGCCGCGGTCTTCGATGATGACGGTGCGGCCGCGCGCCTGCTCATGCGCCTGATGTTCGAGGAAGGTGCGGATCTTCAGGATGGACAGGGCGGCGTAGCTGGCCGTCAGGAAGGCCCAGAGCGGCATGGGTGACAACACGGCCCAGAGCCAGAAGACCATGGCAACCGCAGGAATATGCAGGAGCCAGCCGAGCCAGACGCGGCGGTTCCCGTCTTTCAGGGCCTCCAGATCGCTGGCAAGGAAGGCCCAGGTGCCGATGGCTGGTCCGAGCACCATGCGCCCGGCGAGCGTGTTGTTCACCCGGGCCAGCCGCTTGCGCCAGTTTGGCAATGTCGCCCAGACTTTCGGGTCGAGGTAATTGCTTTCCGGATCGTCGTAGGGGTCGGTCAGGATCGAGTCCCGGTGGTGGGCGAGGTGGGTGTCCTTGAACCGCAGATAGGGCACGACCAGCGACAGGGCCGGGAAGACGAGCAAGGCGTTCCAGAAGCGGGAGCGGAACGGGTGGCCGTGCAGCATCTCGTGGGTCAGGGAGGAATGCAGCGCGGCGGCGAGCGTGACGCAGAGCATGCCGAGCGGGAGCCAGAGCGCGGCGGCATATGTGACCCCAAGGAGCCAAAGCGCATAGCAGAGCAAAAGAAGACCAAGGGTTGGCCATTCGAGGGTTCGCAATCTCTGGATGATCCGGGGTGAGATCCTGTCGCGCACGGGCAAGCTCCAGAATAGGAAGCGGTTCCCCCTCATGTAACGCTTTTGTGATGATCGCGGGAATTCCGCTTCTGATTAACAAAAGTCTCGGAATGTGATATTTCTCACAGGATGAGGAGTATCATCGACAAGCGAGACCGGGCGCGGTTGCTGCGCAGCCGCATGGCGCAGGCCATGACGCAGGCCGGTTTGAGCCAGACCGAACTGGCGCGGCGCATCCGTGTGGACCGGTCCACCATTTCGCAACTCCTGAAAGACGACGGCGCCCGGTTGCCGAACGCGCATCTGGTCGGCGCCTGCGCCGAGGCGCTGGATGTGTCCTGTGACTGGTTGCTCGGGTTGTCGGACCGACCGGAGAGCGCGGCGGTGCTGCTGGCCTCGCAGATGACGGTGTCGCAGGCACCGCGAGCCCTGATCGACGAGCAGATCTTCGACTGGCACCGCGAGGCTGAGGGCTACAAGATCCGGCATGTACCGGCGGGCCTGCCCGACATGCTGAAGACCCGCGCCGTGCTGGAATGGGAATACGGCCCGCACCTCGGGCGCACGACGGAACAGGCGATCAACGCCGCCAGCGACCGGATCGAGTGGATGCGGGTGTCGCGCTCGGATTACGAGATCGCTATGCCGCTGCATGAGCTGGACAGTTTCACGCGCGGGGAGGGGTACTATTCGGGGCTGAGCCGCGATGTCCGCAAAGCGCAGCTGGGCCACATGCTCGACCTTGCGGAGGGGCTTTACCCGCGCCTCAGGATGCACCTCTTCGATGCCCGCAGGCTCTATTCCGCGCCGATCACGCTGTTCGGGCCGCTGCTGGCGGTGATCTACATCGGGCAGAATTACCTCGCCTTTCGGGACACCGGGCGGATCGGTATGTTCACCGGGCATTTCGACCACCTCGTGAAGGAAGCGGGTGTGGGGTCGCGTGCGGTGCCGGAGCATATCGCGGCGCTGTCGCGGATGCTCTAGCGGCTCCCTGTCTCGCTGTCCCGGAAGCGCGAGAGCAGGCGGCCGACGGTGAACGAGGTGCGCGGCGCGTAGATATAGGGCGTGCGGTCCTCTGCCGTCGGACGGACGCGCATGCGGATGATGCCGAAGACGATCAGGCCGACATGGCCGACCGCAATCAGCGTGAACAGCGCGGGCGGGCCGAACGACTGGATCAGGGCCGAAGCGATCCAAGGCGCGGCGATGGCCCCCACAGCGTACCAGAACATCAATGCGGCGGAGAGTTCGACCCGCTCATGGGTCTCGGCGAAGTCGTGCGCGTGGGCGGCGGAGACCGAATAGATCGGGAAGGTGAACAGGCCGAAGACGGCGGCGGTCAGCATGATCCCGGCGGTGGGTAGACCCTGCACCGTGGCGGTCAGGGTGCAGCTGGCCACGGAGGCGACGGAGAGCCAGATCAGCACGGTGCGTCGGTCGAACTTGTCGGCAAGCCAGCCCACCGGCAGCTGCGAGACGGCCCCGCCCGCGACATAGGCCGCGAGGAAGACGGCGATCTGCGACGTGGCGAGGCCCACCTCCGTACCGTAGATCGGCCCGACCATGCGGAAGGACGCGCCGGAGAGCGCGGAAACGAGCACGCCTGCAACCGCCAGCGGGGAGCGATGCCAGGCAAGTCCGGGATTGAGCCGCGGCGCGGCGGGGACCTCCGGCTGGTCGAGCCGTGTCAGGGTCAGCGGCAGAAGCGACGCCGCGCAGAGCACGGCGAGCACCGTGTAAGAGGCGTAGTGCGCCGGTTCCAGAACGGAAATCATCAGCTGTGCGACAAGCGAGGCGCTGATGTCGGCGACCCGGTAAGCGCCCATCGCCCGCCCGCGCGTTTCGTTGGTGACCTTGGATTGAAGCCAGGCTTCGATCACCGTGTAACACCCCGCGATGCACATGCCCTGCCCGATGCGCAGGAGCGCCCAGGCGAAGGCGCTGTCGGTCAGGCTGTGGCCGAGGATGCCGATGATGCCGAGCGCCGTGAAGGCGGCGAAGCCTCGCGAATGGCCGACGGAGCCCATCAGGCGCGGCGCCCACCAGCACCCGAGGAAGAACCCGAGGAAATGCGCCGAGCCGAGGAGACCGATTTGTGTCGTGGTGAACCCCAGAACGAAACCCGAGAGCGCATCGAGCGGGCCAAGCCCTCCGGAGGAAAGCTGGAGCAGGATGACCGAGAGGAACAGGGCCGCGAAGGACAGGACGAGTCGCATGGGTTCCAGATTGCAGCCGGAGCCGCGGTTGTCACGGCCTTATGCGACGGGACGTGTCGTTTTGCCGGTGCCGGAATTGGTCCTGCGATTCAACCTTGGTTTACCAAGCTGTGGCAGGCTGCGCATATGGTCCAGTATCGACGCCTGCGCGTGCCCGGGGGCACGGTCTTCTTCACGGTCTGCCTTGCACGGGTCGGCGCCCGCCTGTTGGTGGATGAAATCGACACCCTGCGCTGGGCCGTGGGCCGGACGCTGGGCGAACGCCCGGTGGAGGTGCTGGCCTGGGTGGTCCTGCCCGACCGGATGCACGCGGTCTGGCGGATGCCGGAGGGGGACAGCGACTATTCCCGCCGCTGGGGCGCGATCAAGGGGCGGTTCAGCCTCGCCCTCGCGGGTGCGGGGCAAAGCCCCGCCCTACGGGAGCCGCGGACGGGGGACGCGGGCATCTGGCAGAAACGCTTCTGGGAGCATCATATCCGCGGGCCGGAGGACCTGCGCGTGCACCTCGAGTACTGCCGGAAAGCGCCGGTGGAGGCTCGTCTGGTGACATGGCCGGAGGACTGGCCGTACAGCAGTTTTCACAAGGAGGCCGGCGCCGTGCAGTCCCTGCCGGAACGGAGTATCCGCGCCTCCTGACGCAGTCGGATAGTGGCCCCTTTCAGAGCCTTTTGCAGTTTCGGCTCCCGTGGCATCAATATGACTGTTTCCATGCGCGCGGAGGATACCGAAACGCCGCTGCGGAACACCCCTCTTCGGTTTCTTCTTGGTCCAAATACCCCCGGCCAACCCATCCGCCGGGCACCGTCCCCGGTCCGCCGCGCTTCGGCCTGACCGGACGCCCCGCCATCACACCTGCGCAACATCCCGTAGGGCGGGGCTTTGCCCCGCACCCTCCGCTCGCAACCCACGGCCATCGCTCCACCACCCCTGCGGTGGCAGCATCCGTGCCCGCAGCCGCTCCAGCCGCCACAGGTCCCGCCCCGCCCGATGCGCCGGATCGAGGCTCCAGCGCGTCTCGATCCCCGCCGCCCCGCCGCTCCCCGGCGTCAGCAGCAACCCCAGCGGCTGGCAGAGGCCCACCGCAGCCCCCGTCTCGGCGGCGAGGTGCAGTCGTCGCACCGGGGTCATCGCGGGCGGCTCCGCAAGGTCCAGCACCACCAGCGGCACCGCCCCGCTGCGCAGCACCTCCTCCATGCACCACATCAGGTCGGCGGTGTTGCGGGGGCTGACAAACACCACCCGCCCCGGTTGCACCCAGCGCACCATGCCGTCCGGGTTCAGCCCGTTCGCCCCGCCCATGTCCACCGCCCGCCCGCGCTCCGGCGCGATCCAGAAGACATCGCCTGTCATCTGCCCTGCCAGCCACAGCGCCAGCGTCCGCCGGGCCCGCCCGCAGAGCTCGTGCACCCGCGCCATCGGCAGGCGCACCTCCTCCCAGAGCGTCAGCGCTTCGGGCGGACGATGTGGACGGCGGGAGAGGAGCGGGTCGGCGGGTCTCATGCGGCGCAGGATACATGTTCTCATTTTGTTCCGAAAGAGATTCGGCACATGCCCTTGGCATCCCCGGCGACGGGGCTAAGGTCGCGCACAACGCACGGACAGGAGAGATCGCATGAAGATGAACCCGCTCGGCCGCACCGGACTCACGGTGTCCGAACTCTGCCTCGGCACCATGACCTTCGGCCGCCAAACCCCGGAGGCGGAGGCGCACCGGCAGATGGACATGGCGCTCGATGCGGGCATCAATTTCATCGACTGCGCCGAGATGTACCCGGTCAACCCCATCGAGGCGGCGACGGTCGGCAACAGCGAACGCGTCCTCGGCAGCTGGTTCGAGAAAACCGGGCGGCGCGGCGACTACGTGCTCGCCACCAAGATCTCCGGCGCGGGCAACATGAAGATCCGCGACGGCGAGCCGATCTCCGGGGATGTGATCCCGAAGACCGTCGAAGCCTCGCTGAGGCGACTGAAAACCGATTACATCGACCTCTACCAGCTGCACTGGCCCAACCGGGGCAGCTACATGTTCCGGCAGAACTGGCGCTACGATCCGTCGGGGCAGGATCGCGCCGAGACCCTGCAGCACATGGCCGACGTGCTCGGCGCCATGCAGCGCGAGGTGGAGAAAGGCCGCGTCCGCGCCTTTGGCCTCTCGAACGAGAGCACCTGGGGCACGGCGATGTGGCTCAAGGTGTCGGAGGAGATGGGCGGGCCGCGCGTGGCCTCGGTGCAGAACGAATACTCACTGCTCTGCCGTCTGGCGGACACCGACCTCGCCGAACTGATGGTCAACGAGGATGTCGGCCTGCTGCCGTTCTCGCCGCTTGGCGCGGGGCTGCTGACCGGCAAGTACCAGAACGGCGCGGTGCCCGACGGCTCGCGGATGTCGGTCAACGGGGATCTCGGCGGGCGCAAGTCGGAGCGGGTGTTTCCCGCGGTGCAGGCCTATCTCGACATTGCCGCGCGGTTTGGTGTCGATCCGGTGCACATGGCGCTGGCCTGGTCGGCCCGGCGGCCTTTCGTGACCTCCTCGATCTTCGGGGCGACGCAGGTGGAGCAGCTGGAGCATTTGCTTGGCGCGGTTGACCTGAACCTTGGCGGCGACATGCTGGAAGCCATCGACATGGCACACAAGGCGCATCCGATGCCGTATTGACGAGGTTTCTGGCCCGAGGGGGCGTTATGAGCGTTGCAGTCCCGGACTTGATCCGGGACATCTACCCCCGCGCCAGATCGAATGCCTTTCGCATCACCGTCGGCAGGTCGCTTGGCGAGAACGCGTCTTTCTCGACGAACACGCCCCGCACCGGCTGGCGGTCCATTGGCACCAGCGCAGTCTTCACCATAAGCCGCAGGTGAAAATGCGTGAAGGTATGCCGCGCCTCGCCCGGCAGAGTCTTCCACTCGGCGCGGATCGGCGGGGACTCGACCGGCTCGCCCTCGATCCAGTCCGACCCGGGCCAGCCCAGCATGCCGCCCAGCAACCCGCTGTCCGGCCGCGTCTCCAGCAGCACCGCCCCGTCAATCCGCCGCGCGAGATAGGCGATGCCGAAGCGCACGGGCTTCACTTTCTTCGGCGCTTTCTTCGGCAGCACAGCCGCCGTCCCGGCCTCCCAGGCCGCGCAGGACCTACGCCACGGGCACAACCCGCAGGCCGGCCGTTTCGGGGTGCAGATCGTGGCACCGAGGTCCATCACCGCCTGCGCGTAATCCCCGGGCCGTGCCTCGGGCGTGAGCCCTGCCGCGTACTCCGTCAGCACTCCCTTCGCCCCGGGCAGCGGTGTGTGCTCGTCGTAAAGACGCGCCATCACCCGCTCGACGTTGCCGTCCACGACTACCTCCGCCCGGTCGAAGGCGATCGCCGCCACCGCTGCCGCCGTATAGCGCCCGACCCCGGGCAAGCCGATCAACGCCTCATGCGTGTCCGGAAACACACCGCCGAAGTCATCGCGCACCACCCGTGCGCATTTCAGCAGGTTCCGCGCCCGCGCGTAGTAGCCAAGCCCGGCCCAGGCGGCCATGACATCGGCATCTTCGGCATTTGCCAGATCGACCACCGTGGGCCAGCGCTGGGTGAACTTCTCGAAATACGCCTTCACCGCCGCCACGGTCGTCTGTTGCAGCATGATCTCCGACAGCCACACCCGATAGGGATCGGGTCGGACCCTCTCCCGCCGTGCGGCAGGTCCCACCCGCCAGGGCAAAACCCGGGCATGGCGGTCATACCAGTCCAGCAAATCCTCCGCGCGGGCGCTCTCACGCAAGTTTGATCTCCTTGAGAAAGGCCAAAACCGGGGCTGACGTCGCCTCCGCGCGGCACTAGAATAGGCCTCGGCCGGGAGAGTCAAACCATGACGAGACGCAACACATCCACCTACGGCTTTGCCCATACCGCGAAGCTTCTCGAAGGCAACATCCGCAAGGCCTCGGAATCGCGTGGCTTTGCGCAATCACGCGTGCTGACCCACTGGCCCGAGATTGCCGGAGAGGAGATCGCCCGGATCTCGCGTCCCGTGGAAATCTCCTATGCCCACAAGGGATTCGGCGCGACGCTGACGGTGCTTACCACCGGCGCCATGGCCCCGATGCTGGAGATGCAGAAGGAACAGCTGCGCGCCCGGATAAACGCGGTCTACGGCTACAACGCGGTCACGCGCGTGCGCATCACCCAGACCGCCGCGACGGGCTTTGCCGAGGGCCAGGCAGACTTTCACCATCGCCCGAAACCGACACACAAGTCCGTGCCCTCCCAGGAGCAGACCGCCCGCGCCCGCACCGTCACCACCGGGATCGGCGACGAGGGGCTGCGCGCGGCGCTTGAACGTCTGGGGGCAAACGTCATATCCAAGAGCGAACGCCGCTGAACGCGGTCACCCTGCCCGGTCAAACCATGAAAGAGGACCCCGCATGAACCGCATCATTGCACCCGCCGTCGCCGTCATCGCCCTTGGCGCAGGAGGCTACTGGTGGAGCACACAGTCCGGCAACGACGACATGATGGCCGCGCAGGCCGAGACCGCGACGGCGGCCGCCGCTGACGCGACAGAGACGGCCAGTGCCGAGGCGCCGAACGAATTCGGCATCCCGGACATGACCATGGGCAATCCGGACGCGACGGTGGAGATCATCGAATATGCCTCCTTCACCTGTCCGCATTGCGCCAACGCGGCGGCCAACCTGATCCCGCAGATCAAGAAGAACTATGTCGACACCGGCAAGGTGAAGTTCACCTACCGCGAAGTCTACTTCGACAAGTACGGCATGTGGGGCTCTCTCATCGCCCGCTGCGGCGACGGCTCCAAGTTCTTCGGCATCGCCGACCTGATCTACAAAGGCCAGCGCGAATGGGTCCGCGCCGGGAACGACGCCGCCATCGCCGACGAACTGCGCAAGATCGGTCGCCTCGCCGGGATCGGCAGCGAGCAGCTCGACGCCTGCCTGACCGACGGCGAGAAGCTCAAGAACCTCGTCGCCTGGTATCAGGCCAACGCGACCGCCGACGACGTGACCGCGACGCCGACCTTCATCATCAACGGCGAGAAGTACTCGAACATGAACTACGCGGACTTCTCGGCGATCCTCGACGAGAAACTCGGCGAATGACCGCAGGCAAGGCCGCCACGCGCGGGCCGCTGGAAGGTCTGAAAGTCATCGAACTGGCGCGTATCCTGGCCGGCCCCTGGGCCGGTCAGACGCTGTCGGACCTTGGTGCGGACGTGCTGAAGATCGAGGCGCCGCAGGGCGACGACACCCGCCACTGGGGCCCGCCGTTCATCGAGCGCGACGGCGACCGCTCGGCGGCCTATTTCCACTCCTGCAACCGGGGCAAGCGCTCCGAGGTGGTCGATCTCGCGTCCGAGGCAGGGCAGGCGCGGATGCGGTCGCTGGTCGCGGATGCCGACATCCTGATCGAGAACTTCAAGGTCGGCGGGCTGAAGAAATACGGGCTGGATTACGACAGCCTCGCAAGCTTGAACCCGCGTCTGATCTATTGCTCGATCACCGGCTTCGGGCAGGACGGACCCTACGCGCATCGCGCCGGGTATGATTACATCATCCAGGGGATGTCGGGCCTGATGTCGATCACCGGCGACCCCGACGGCCAACCGCAACGCGCGGGCGTCGCGGTCACCGACCTTTTCACCGGCCTCTACTCGGTCGCGGGCATCCTTGCCGCCGTGCATCAGCGTTCGGTGACGGGGCGGGGACAGCATGTCGACATGGCGCTGCTCGACTGCGCGGTTTCGGCCACCGCCAACCAGGCGATGAATTACCTTTCCACGGGCACCCCGCCGGGGCGGACCGGGAATTATCACCCGAACCTGACGCCCTATCAGGTCTTCGACTGCTCCGACGGGTTCATCATCATCGCCACGGGCAATGATGCACAATATCAACGGCTTTGCGGGCTTCTGGGTCTCGACGAGATGGCGACGGCGCCGGAGTTCCTGACCAATGCCGACCGGGTTCAGAACCGGGAGGTCATGATCGCGCGGCTGATGCAGGCGACGCGGGGCTGGACCAAGGCCGACCTGCTGGCGGGGTGCGAGTCGCGGGGCATCCCGGCGGGGCCGATCAACGATATGGCCGAGGTCTTCGCTGACCCGCAGGTGATCGCGCGGGGCATGCAGATTGCGCCGGATGGGGTGCCGGGGGTGCGGGCGCCGTTCCGGTTCTCCGATGCGGATCTGGTTCTGGACAGGGCGGCTCCGAAATTGCCGTGAGGGATTTCGCCCCGGCTGCGCCGGGTCGAGAGGCGGGGGGCTTCGCCCCCGGACCCCCCAGGTATTTGGGGACCAGAGAAGACCCGGGCAGGTCCCGGCCCCGGACGTGGGTTGCCAGGACCGGAAGCGCGTCGGGTTCAGGCCGTGACGTGATCCACGATCATCAGATGTTGCGCGAGGGTCTGGACCTCGTCGAGGTAGCGCTGCACCAGCTTGGGGTCGTCCGGGGCTGCACTGACACCCGGAGCGATCTCGCGGTTCATAACCGATTGAACCGCAAGAGAAACCGGGATCGACACCAGACGCGCCATGGCGGTGCCGCGTGCGTCGCCCCAGGCGTCCATGACATAGGTCTTGTGCCAGACCGTCGCGCCGTCCCGTTCGACCTGAAGATCGACGCAGAGCACCACGCGGTCCGGTTCGCCCTCGTCATAGGCGTTTTCTTTCAACAGGGTAGCGGCGATCTCCTGCAGGCGCTCGTTGCTTGCACCCGGGGCTTCGGCGAAAATGTCGGCCCAGGCCTCGGCCCAGCCGTTGAGGCGCAGGGTGCCGCGAACGAAGTCCTTGACCTTCCATGTCTTTTCGAAGTGATAATCGTCCATGAAGGGCAGGCTGTCGCGGTTCGGGTAAACCTCGAAGGTCTCGGGCACCGGCAGCGGCGCGTCATAACGGCCAAGCGCGTCCCACGGGCGGGAGACGTTCAGTTCCGAATAGTGCCGGATCGACCGGGACGGCGATTTCAGTGCCTTGAGAACGCCCACCGGCGCCCAGCTGAACTTGTAGCGGAAGGCGTTGGGGATCTTCGGGACGCCACCGCAGTAGCTCAGAAAACTCACCGTGTTGTCAGGGGCATAAGCCTTTGATGCCTTGTAATCGGCGACGAGGTGATGCGCCATGAGGTGATCGATCCCCGGATCGAGGCCGATTTCGTTGACCACCCGCACGCCGGCGGCCTTCGCCTTGCCATCCAGCGCCCGCATCTCGGGCGCGATGTAGCTGGAGGAGACGAAGTTCGCGCCTTTGTCGATGGCCATTTCAGCGAGAGCCACGTGCCAGTCACCGGGCAGCATGGAGACCACCACGTCGCCCGCCTTGACCTGCGCAGCGAGCGCTTCGGGTGAAAATTCATGAATGTTCTCCGTCAGATCACCAACGGCTTTCCGGGCCTTGGCGACCGTCCGGTTCCAGACGCAGACGTCCTCGCCCGCTTCGATCAGCCGCCGCAGGCCGGGAACCGTCGAGAGGCCTGTGCCACACCAATGTATCGTCATGCCTTCTCCTCCGGCTTGTGTTCGTCAAAGATCGCCTTCGCCCGTCCCCAGACGCCTGCGTCGATCGAGTCCAGCGTCGCCAGCCAGGGCAACATCTGTCCGGCGAAATCCAGCGAAGATTCCAGCGGGAGCAGCGAGGGCAGGTTGTCGATTGCCATCACGTCGAGCACCGGATTATCGGCCACGCGCACCACGGGCGTCTGCCAGTCGGTCTCATGGGTGTAGACCTTGACCGGGGAGAAATCGGACTGCGGGTCGCAGGCGATGTCCCCGATGACGCGAAGTTTGCGCGGCGCGGTGACGGCGTTCTCGGGCACGAAGACCGGGCAGCCGGGTCGCGCCAGGATGCAGTTGAAGAACAAGGCGTGTTCAAGGACTTCGGGGAAAGGGCCGCCATGGGCGGTTTCGGCCATGTCCCAGCCGGTCACCGGGATGTCCAGCGCGGCGCAGAGGTCGGAGGCGCCGGTGCCGACTCGTCCCAGAGCGCCGATCACCATAGCGTTTGCCGGTCCGCCGCCCGCCAGAGCGGCGCGCAGGTCGGTCAGCATGGCGTCCGAGTTGGCCCAGGTACTCACCGGCGGGCAGATGTCGCCCCGCGCCTGCGCCGCCCAGGCCAGCACCGAGACGGCGGCGCCGGCATAGCCCGCCCAGTAGCCGAAGGCCGCCACGCGCCGCCCGTCCGCGTCCAGCAGGTATTCGAGATCGTAAAGCGTGCCGCCACCTGCCGCGAACCGCTTCAGGAGCCGCGCCCCGGCGGATTGCCCCTTGTAGGCGTGGCCGAACATGATGTGACGGTGGGGCAGGGGGGTGCCGTCGTCGGGCAGTTCCTTCAGCCCGTAGATGATCGCATCATGCGGCGCGTCCGGCCAGGACCCTTCACGGGCCACCTCAGCGCCGGCGTCGACATAGCCGGACAACGGCACGGCCCGCGTGTCGCTTTCTTCGATGGTGACGCGAAAGCCCTTGTCGTTCAGGGCTTTCACCCCCTCGGGCGTGATCCCAACCCGCTCTTCGTTGGGGCGGCTTTCCGCGCGAATCCAAAGGTGTGTCATGCCGGCTCCTTGACCAATCCGGCGCAGGCTAACGCAGGCCCTCGCGGGGTTAAAGGTGGCTTCTGGCGTGCTGGCGCTCCGGCGTGTCGAGATGCGGGATGGCGTTGAACTGGGTCAGGGCAAGGCCGGTGGAGAGCGGCTGGATGCGGTGCAGCGAGCTGTTCTCGATGGCAAGGCAGGCGTGCGCCATGGCGGGCACGTCGAGCCGCATGACGATGCGCATGGCCATGCCGATCAGCCCGCCGGAGGTCACCACGAGGGCGCGCCCCTCACCCGCCGCGATCTCGGTCAGAACGGCGCGCACGCGGGTCTCGAAATCCGCGAAAGTTTCGCCGGGGTTGTCGATGCGGTTGCCCTGCCAATGCTCCAGCAGGACGGGCATGTGGGCGATGAACTGCTCCCGGTCCTGCGGCATGGGGATGCCGTGTTGCCGCTCCAGTGCCATAGCGAGGTAGAAATAGGTCATCTCGTTCAGCCGTTCGTCACGGATCGGCTTTTCCGCGCAGTCCGGCGCTATGCCCTCGGCAGTCTCGATGTGCCGCCGCAGGGTGCCGGTGTAGACCCGGGCAAAGCGCTCGCCGCTTTGCCGGAAATAGCCGCCAAGCCACTCGGATTGCTGCCATCCCAAGGGGCTGAGCTGGTCATAGCTTTCCTCCTCGCGGGCGCTGGAATTGGCCTGACCGTGGCGAACGAGGGTGACAAATGACATGGGGCGGCTCCTTTGCCCCGTTGCTTACGCGCAGGGGGCAGGGAGGGAAAGCCCCGGTCGCGCTCAGGCAACGTCGCGGTCCGCGTCGTCCTCCGTGCCGTCGAGCCCGTTGCGGCGGGGGCCGGGACGCGACGTGCTCTCGGGCACTTCCTTGTCGCCGCGTTCGATGTGCAGGGTGCGCGTGGGGAAGGGGATGTCGACCCCGGCGGCGTCGAGTGCCTCTTTGACGGCACGCTTCATGTCCGCCTGGTATTGGAAGAAATCGCCGGATTTCACCCACGCCCGGACAAGGAAATCGACCGAGCTGTCGCCAAGGTTGTTCACCTGCACGAAGGGCGCAGGGTCCGCCATGGTCCGCACATCCGCCTGCAGGGTCTCGCGGATCACACCCTCTGCTTGCGCGAGGTTGGCACCGTAGCCGACACCGAAAGTCCATTCGGCACGGCGGGTGTCATAGACCGAGTAATTCTCGATCACGTTACCCCAGACGCTGGAGTTCGGGATGATCACCTGCACGTTGCTCAGGCTGGCCAGTTCAGTGGTGTTCAGCGTGATGTCCTTCACCGTGCCCATCTCTCCCGCCACTTCGACGAAATCACCGATGCGGATGGGGCGGAAGATGATCAGCATGACGCCCGCGGCCACGTTGGACAGCGTGCCTTGCAAGGCCAGCCCGACGGCGAGGCCGGCGGCACCGAGCGCGGCGACGATGGAGGTGGTCTGGACCCCGAAAGTGTTGAGAACGAACAGTGCCGCGAAGATCAGGACGATATAACGCGCGGTGTTGCCGAGGAACTGGAACAGCGTGGCGTCCAGCCTGCGGTTCTTTTCACCCAGGGAGCGGATGCGGCGACGCACCCAGCCCGCGATGATGAACCCCAGCGTGATGATGACCAGCGCCGCGACGACGTTTCCGAGCATTTGAGCGAGGAATTCGAGCGTCAGCACGTCGGCGAGCGACTTGCCGTTGTAGATCTCGGTGTGCAGCAGCGATTGCAGTTGGTCCAACATGGCCTGTTCCCATAATTATTTCTAACTCTACGCATGGGCAGCGCTTTTGGTTCCCGCAAACATGGCTGTGATTGCTGCGTCGCCGCATAGGCTGGCAAATCCTCGGCAAAGCCGCTAAATGTATTGGAAATGGAATGGAGCAAGGCGTGAATATCGACCACGGCGGGCGCACCACGCGCGATGGCATCCGGATTTACCAGGACGCGGACTTTGCAGGGATGCACAAGGCCGGCGAGCTGGCTGCGCGGATTCTCGATGAGGTCTCGGCACATGTCTTCGTCGGCCAGAGCACCGGCGCAATCGACGATTTCATCCGGAACCGCGTGGAGGAGGCGGGCGCCGTTTCCGCCACCATCGGCTACAAGGGCTACCAGCACGCCAGCTGCATTTCCGTCAATCACGTCGTCTGTCACGGCATCCCGGGACCAAAGACGCTGAAGGATGGCGATATCCTCAACGTCGATGTGACGGTGATCGTGGACGGCTGGTATGGTGATACGTCCCGCATGTACGTCGCCGGCAAGCTGCCGCGCAAGGCGGAGCGGCTGATCGAGGTCACCCACGACAGCCTGATGCGCGGCATCGAGGCGGTCAAGCCGGGCAACACCTTCGGCGACATCGGCCATGCGATCCAGAGCTATGTCGAGGCCAATCGCATGTCGGTGGTGCGCGATTTCTGCGGCCACGGCCTCGGCCGCGTCTTCCACGCGCCGCCGAACGTGCTGCATTACGGCCGTCCCGGCACCGGGCCGGTGCTGGAAGAGGGCATGTTCTTCACCATCGAGCCGATGGTGAACCTCGGTCGTCCGGAAACCAAGGTGCTGGCCGACGACTGGACCGCCGTGACTCGCGACAAGTCGCTGTCGGCGCAGTTCGAGCATTCCGTGGGCGTGACCGCCGACGGGGTCGAGATCTTCACGCTCTCGCCCGCCGGCACCTTTCACCCGACCTACTGACCGGACGCCAGGGAGGCGCGCCGCCTCCCGGTTTCCAATTGCTTCAAATATCCCGGGGTCCGGGGCAGCGCCCCGAACTCTTTACGCTCACCATTGCCAGAGCGCTGGAACGAATTGGTAGGTATCTCCAGCCTTCCTCACATGCCCGACACCCGGGAAGGGGAAGTGATAGCCCAGCACCGCCATCCGGTCCGCCGCCGCCATATCGAGAAGGCGCATCCGGGTTGCCACCGTCGCGTCGCCGTCCATGTCGAAATTATTGTACCACCCCGGCTGGGCGAAGTTCATATAGGCGTGATTCATCGAATCCCCGAGCGCGATCAACTGCTGCCCGCCGCTCTCCACCACCACGGCGAGGTGCCCCGGTGTATGGCCCGGCGTGTCGATCACCCGGATGCCCGGCGCAACCTCCTGCTCGTGGGTCAAGAGGGTCCACTCCGCCCCGTCCACGCTGATCGAGTTGACCGCGCCGACAACGAATTGCTGCATCTCGGGCGGCATCGACGCGGCAAGCCCATCCTGCATCCAGAAGTCGTGTTCCACCTGTCCCAGGAAATACTGCGCATCCGGCAGGATCGCCTCGTCGAAATCGTCGCGGATTCCCCAGATGTGGTCCGGGTGTGCGTGGGTGATGATCACATGGGTGATCGACGCGGCGTCGATCCCCGCCTTGCCGAGGTTGCCCATCAGGTCCCCGGCGGTCGGCAGGAAGCGCGAGCCGGAGCCGACATCGACGAGCACCACTGCGTCGCCCAGTTCGATCACCACGTGGTTGGTGTGCGAGTAGTTCGTCTCGGTCGAGAGGAAATAGTCGCTCAGGAACGCCTTCACGGCCTCCGGATCGGCATTCACGCCAAGCCCGTTTGCCGGAACCTCCAGCCGCCCGTCGGACACGACGGTCAGCTTCGCCTCACCAAGGGTGAAGCTGAAATGCGACGGGTTGCCCGCCACCGGGGCGGTCAGTTCGGCGCGGGCGGCCACCGGCAGGGTCAGGGCAGGCGCCGCGGCGGCCATGCTGAGGATCTCGCGGCGGGTTGGTTTGAACAGGGTCATGGCTCCTCCCTCGGAATGCACATATTCGCATGTGAGAGTAGCATTGCCGTGGCAGGAATCCAGTCATGTTGTCATTCCGCACGACCCGTTGCGCCGCGGCAGGATGCGCCTGCCGGGTTCAGCCGTTCGACAGCAGGGTCACCACCGTGTCGCCGTACTTGCGCGATTCAAGCAGCGTGAAGCCGTCAGGAGCGGTTTGCGGGGCATTCTCCTCCCAGACGATGAGCGCGTCCGGAGCGATCCAACCCGCCCCTCGTGCCACGGCGAGGGCCTTCTCACCAAGCCCCTTGCCATAGGGAGGATCGAGAAAGACGAGGTCCGCGGGTGCCTCGGCCTGAGGCAGTCGCAAGGCATCGGTGCCAAGCAGCTTCACCCTGTCCGCACAGCCGAGCAGCGTCAGGTTCTCCCGGATCAGCCCCTGGCCGACGCGCCCCTTCTCGACGAAGGTCACGAACGCCGACCCGCGCGACAAGGCCTCCAGTCCCAGCGCGCCCGTCCCGGCGAACAGGTCGAGCACCCGGCTGCCGTCGAACGGTTGCCCGAACCGCCCGCCGTCCAGCATATTGAACAGCGCCTCGCGCACCCTGTCCGTGGTGGGACGCAGATGCGCCCCCGGATCGCCCTTGCCGACCGCTGCCAGCCTGCGCCCGCGGAACTCTCCGGCGATGATCCTCACGCTTTCAGAAGGGCCTTGAGATCGGTCTCCGGGTCGGCAACCGCCTCCGGTGACGGACTCTTGCCGCCCTCGATCAGGCGTTTGCCGACCATGTAGGCGCGGCTGTCGTTCATCGCGTCGAGCGCCAGCAGCCGGTCTCCGGCGAAGTACCAGTGCGACAGTGCTCCACTGCCGCCATTTCGCACCACGACACGGTCGTAGCCCGTGCTCAGCCCCGCGATCTGCAGCTTGATGTCGTACTGGTCGGACCAGAACCACGGCTTCGCCTCGTAGGACCGCCCGGCTCCCATGATGTTGTCCGCCACCAACTCCGCCATGTCGATCGCATTGCCCACCGATTCCAGCCGCATCTGCCCCGCCGCGCCCGGGAAGCTGGCGCAATCGCCCGCCGCCCAGATGTGCGGATCGGAGGTCTGGCCCTGGGCGTTGACCTTGATGCCGTTCTCGATGTCGAGACCCGCGCTCTCGGCAAGGCCGCTGGCGGGCAGGATGCCGACGCCAACGATCACGAAATCCACGTCGAGCATGGTGCCGTCCGCCAGTTCGGCGCCGGTCACGGCGGTCTCGCCGATGATCCGCGCCAGTCCCACACCCTCGCGCAGGTCCACGCCATGGCCCATGTGCAGGGCGCGGAAATAGGCCGAGGTCTCCGGCGAGGCAACCCGTTGAAGGATGCGGTCCGCTGCCTCCACCAGCGTGACCTCAAGGCCGAGTTTCGACGCCACCGCCGCCGCCTCCAGCCCGATGTAGCCGCCGCCGACGATCAGCACCTTCGCGCCTTCGGTGAAGCGCGGTGCCATGGCGTCGACGTCGGCAAGGGTCCGGACTTCGAAAACGCCGTCGAGAGCGCCGCCGATCGCCGCAGGCAGACGGCGCGGATGCGAGCCGGTGCAGAGCACAAGCTTGTCATAGGCAATGAGCTCATCGCCCGCGATCACGGTCTTGCCGCTGCGGTCGATGCCATCGACCCGCAGCCCGGTGCGCAGGGTGATGTCCTGCTCGGCATAGTAGCTCTCGGGACGCAGGTAGAGCCGTTCCAGCTCCATGTCGCCGAGCAGGTAGGCCTTGGACAGGGGCGGGCGCTGATAGGGCAGGGCCGGTTCCTCGCCGATGAGGGTCACGTCCCCCTCGTATCCCTTGGACCGCAGACGCGCGACCAGGGTGGCCGCCGCCTGTCCCGCTCCGACAACAACAACTCCGGCCATGATCTCTTTCTCCCGCTTTCCCTTTTCCGTGCGGAGCCTATAGTCCCGCGTCAGGGAAACGCAAATACAGGATGATCCAGAACATGACGATTCAAATCGGCGACACGCTGCCTTCGGCAACTTTGTCTCGTATGGGCGCCAACGGGCCGGAACAGGTGGAGCTTGGCTCGCTGCTCAAGGGCCGCAAGGTCGTGATCTTCGCCCTGCCGGGCGCGTTCACCGGCACCTGCACCACCGCCCATGTGCCGAGCTTCATGCGCACCCGGGACGGGTTCGCCGAAAAGGGTGTGGACGAGGTCATCTGCCTCTCCGTCAACGATCCTTTCGTGATGGGCGCGTGGAGCGAGTCGACTGGCGCGGGCAAGGCCGGCATCACGATGCTGGGAGATCCGGCGGCGGAATTCACCAAGGCCGTGGGCATGAACTTCACCGCCCCACCCGCAGGTCTGATCGACCGCTCGAAACGCTATGCGATGGTCGTCGACGACGGCAAGGTCACGGTGCTGCACGCCGAGGAAAACCCCGGTGTCTGCGAAACCTCAGGCGGCGAGGCGCTGCTCGCGGCGCTCTGAAACGTACAGGGGCCGGGTGGATCTCTCCCCGGCCCCTGTTTCTTCTTGGTCCAAATACCCGAAAAGCGGGGCGCAGCCCCGCCCTACAGGCCGTCGAGCTTGCGGGCCAGCTTGGCGTCCAGCGCCGACAGCCCGCCCACATCATGCGTGGAGAGCGTGACCTCCACCGTCTTGTACACGTTGGACCACTCCGGGTGGTGGTTCCATTTCTCCGCCCAGAGCGCCGCCCGCGTCATCCAGGCGAAGGCCTCGGTGAAGTCTTCGAACTCATAGGTCTTGCGGATCGCGTCGCGACCCTCGACCATGTCCCAGCCGTTGGCCAGCAAGGGCTCCAGCACCGTCTTTCTCGCGGTCTCCGACAGTTTCTCGGTCATTGTTGCTCCTCCTGCGCCGTTTTCCGAAACGGGCCGTAGGCCGTAAGGATCTCGATGTCCTCGTCCACGGCAGCCCGCTCCTCGATCAGATAGCGCGCCACCGCGTCGGAGAACCCCTTGTCGGAAATCCAGTGCAGCGAGTGCGTGGGTTTCGGCAGGTATCCGCGCGCCAGCTTGTGCTCGCCCTGCGCGCCCGCTTCGACCCGCAAGAGACCCAGCGCGATGGCATAGTCGATGGCCTGATAATAGCACGCCTCGAAGTGCAGGCAGGGATGATCCTCGATACAGCCCCAGTACCGGCCATAGAGCACCTCCCGCCCGATGAAGTTCAGCGCCCCGGCCACCGGCACCCCCTCGCGCTCGCACATCACCAGCGCGATGTCGTCCCGTAGCGTCTCCTGCGCGATGTCGAAGAACCGCCGCGTCAGGTAGGGCGTGCCCCATTTCCGCGAGCCGGTGTCCTGGTAGAACCGCCAGAAGGCGTCCCAATGTTCGGGCCGGATATCGTCGCCGGTCAGAGTCCGGATTGTGCCGCCGAAATCCTGCGCGGTGCGGCGCTCCTTGCGGATGGTCTTGCGCTTGCGGGAACTCAGCGAGGCGAGGAAATCGTCGAAACTGCCATACCCGTGGTTCTCCCAATGGAACTGCTGCGTCATGCGCCGCAGCAGGCCCATCTGCTCACCCGCCAGCGCTTCGGCCTCCGTGCAGAAGGTGACATGCAGCGAGGAGACGTCGTTCTGCGTGGCGAATTCGATCGCGCCTTGAGTCAGAGCCGCCAGCCCGACGGCATCCTCGCCCGGTTTCGTCAGGAACCTTCGCCCTGTCGCCGGGGTGAACGGCACGGCAATCTGCAGTTTCGGGTAGTAGCGCCCACCCGCGCGCTCCCAGGCATGCGCCCAGTTGTGATCGAAGATATACTCGCCCTGGCTGTGCCCCTTGGCATAGAGCGGTGTCACGCCGATCAGCACACCGTCCTTCTCGGCGGTCAGGTAACGCGGCTCCCAGCCGGTTCCTGGCCCGACCGAGCCGCTGTCCTCCAGCGCCTTCAGGAACCGATGGGTCGTGAACGGATCGAAGGGGCGCCCGCCGTCCGCGGTTTCCGGGCAGGCGCAGCTGTCCCACTCCTCCGCCGGGATCGCGGCAAGCGACGTCAACACGTTGACGGAAATCAGCGGGGCCTGGCTCTGGTCGTTCATCGCCTCATTATCTGGCCCCGTCTGCGGCGCAATCAAGCGGCGTAGCCCTCGAAAGTCACATTGTCCGCGACGATCCGCGCTGCTGCCTCATCCTGCGGCGACCGGATGGTCCAGCACAGGATCGGCACGCCGCGTGCCTTCAGCGCGGTAACCGCAGGTGCGCCGAGGTCCGTATGCTGGTGCGAGATGAAATCGGCGTTGGCGCGATCGAAGTCCGGGATCCCGGAAAGGTGTTCGCAGGTCGCCCGCGGCAGGGTCGGCCACTCTTTCGGGTCGAAGGCGCAGGTGGTCAGACCACGCGGCAGGGCCGGGGCCTGTTCGGCCAGACGGACCACCGAATGCGGGTTGAAGGACATCAGCGCCACCGGGCCGTCGTAGCCCTCCAGCGCACGGACCGTGGCCTCTTCCAATTCGCCGATGCCCGCGCCGAGCGCGCCGTCCTGATCCTTCACCTCGATCAGCAGCGGGACGCGGCCCGCGACCAACGCAAGGACGTCCGCCAGCGCGGGAATCCCCTCGTCACCATGCAGGAGCGGGATCGCGCCGAGCTCTGCCCGGGTCTTGTCCCGCACCATTCCGCTTGTCCCGGTCAGGCGGCGCAGGGCCTCGTCGTGAAAAACCATGGCCTGCCCGTCGCTGGACAATTGCAGGTCCAGTTCGATGCCATAGCCCGCCGCAATTGCGGCCGTGAAGGCCGCGCGGGAGTTCTCCGGGCGACCGGCGGCCTTGTCGTGATAGCCGCGGTGGGCGATGGGACGTGTCAGGAAAGCGTCGGGAAGGGTCGGCATCAGGCGATCTCGAAAATGCCTTCGATCTCGACCGCAACCCCGAGCGGCAATGCTGCCGCAGAGACAGCGGATCTGGCGTGACGCCCGGCGTCGCCGAGAATGGCCACCATGGTGTCCGAGGCGCCGTTGATCACCTTGGGCTGGTCCTTGAAATCGGCGGTCGAGTTGACGAAGCCGGTCAGTTTCACCACCCGCTTGAGCTTGCCCAGATCGCCGCCGCAGGCCGCCCGCACTTGGGCCAGCAGGCTGAGCGCACAACTCTGCGCCGCAGCCGCGCCGGCCTCGACATCCATGGTCTCGCCCAGTTTCCCGCAGACCAGTTCGCCGTTCTTCATGCTGATCTGGCCGGACACGTAGAGTGTCGATCCGGTCAGCACATAGGGGACGTAATTCGCCGCCGGGGCGGGGGCGTCGGGCAGGGTCAGCCCAAGCTCACTCAGGCGGGCTTCGATGTCGGCACTCATGGCAAATCCTCCGGTTTCAAGGCGTCCCGGGACTTCCTTCACCCCCAAGTGCGCTGCCAAGAGACCGCTATCGCGGGACTTTTGTGCTGTCGGGGGCGTCAGGTCATGCGCGAAACGCCGCGCTGCGACGCTAGAGCGCCGGGCGCGGATTGGAAACACCTTCCGGGCGGGTTCGGTCAGAAATTTCGGTTCGGGATCGTGAGGGCAGAGGCGTGGTCAGCTTTCGCGGAAGGCCTTGGCGAAGTAGTCGGTGAACGGCTTCACGAGATAGGCCAGCGGTGTGCGGTCGGCGGTGCGGATGAAGGCCTCCACGGGCATGCCGGGGATCAGCACGGCGCCGCTTGGCAGCCGTTCCATTTCGCCGTCGTTCAGCCGGATTTCCGCGCGGTAGAAGCTGACTCGCGAGGCCTCGTCCTGAAAGGCATCCGCCGAGATCTGCACCACGCGACCGAACAGTTCCGGCGTCGTGCGCTGGTCCAGCGAAGCAAAACGCAGCGCCACGTCCTGATCGACGAACAGCTGGTCGATGTGGATCGGCTCGACACGGGCGGAAATCACCAGCGGGCGGTCCTGCGGAACGAGGAACATCACCGGATCGGCGGGGCGGATGACCGAGCGCGGGGTAAAGACAGTCAGGCCATAGACCACGCCGCTGACCGGGGCGGTGATTTCCATCCGGCTCAGTTGTTCGATCAGCGCCCGGCGCTGCTCCGCCAGTTCGCGCTCGTTCGATTGCAGGTCGCGCAGAGTGGTGATGGCCTCCTCGCGCCGGGCGGTCTGCAGGCCGAGGATCTCGATATCGATCTCGGTCATGCGCCCCTCGGCCTGCGCCTTCTGGGCGGTCAACTCGCCCGCCGTGCCGAGCAGCCGCGATTCCTCGCGTTGCAGGGCGAGCACCCGGCTGGCTTGCGTCAGGCCGCCTTCGAGCAGCTTCTTCTGCGCCGCCAGTTCCTCGTCGATCAGCGCCAGCTGCTCCTCCAGCGCCTTTTGCTGAGCCTCGATCCCGCGCACCTGGTCGGCGATCTGGTCGCTCCGCTTGTTCAGCTGCTCGGTTTCCCGGGCAATGGAATCGGCGCGGGCGAAGAACAGGTTGCGCTGACCCGTGACGAGTTCGGCGACCTCCTCATCCGAGTCGGCCCGCGTCAGCAGCGCCGGATCGAAGTCGATGGTCGTCTTGCCGTCGCGCTCCGCCTGCAGGCGTCCGCGACGGGCCATCAATTCGTAGTATTGCCCTTCGACGATGGTGAGTTCGGAGCGCCGCAACGTCGGATCGAGCCGCAGGAGCACCTGCCCGGCGGTGACCGTGTCGCCCTCGTCAACGAGGATTTCCGAGACCACGCCGCCATCCGGGTGCTGCACCACCTGCCGGTTCTGATCGACCTGGATCTGCCCCGGCGCGACGATTGCACCGTTTATCGTCGTCGTGGCAGCCCATGTGCCGAAGCCACCGACGAGGACGACGATGGCCAGAAGCCCGAGCACCATCGGGCCACGCAGGGAAAACGGAACCGGCTCGCTCATCGTACCCCTCCCAGTCCGCTGCTCTGGCGAATCTGCTGATGGTTCTGCACCACCTTCTTGAGCACTTCGTCCCGCGGGCCGAAGGCGACGGCGTTGCCGTTCTCCAGCATCAGCAGAAGGTCACATTCCTTGATGGCGGCGGGGCGGTGGGCCATGATGATCACGGACTTCCCTTCGCTCTTGAAGCCACGGATGGCGCGGTTGATCGCCTCCGATCCCTCGTTGTCGAGGTTGGAGTTCGGCTCGTCCAGCACCAGCAGCACCGGGTTGCCATACATCGCCCTGGCCAGCCCGATGCGCTGCATCTGCCCGCCGGAAAGGCGCCCGCCCGTGGCCGTGACGCGGGTGTCGTAGCCGTCGGGCAGTTTCAGAATCATCTCGTGCGCATCCGCCTTGCGGGCGGCCTCCACGACTTTTTCGGCGTCGGGCGCCTGCGAAAGGCGGGCGATATTCTCGGCAATGGTGCCGTCGAACAGCGTCACGCGCTGCGGCAGGTAGCCGACGTGCAGGCCGAGCGCTTCCGGTCCGTACTGGTCCAGCGTTGCGCCGTCGAGGCGCACCTTGCCGCCAGCCGGTCGCCAGACGCCGGTGATGGCGCGGGCCAGCGTCGACTTGCCCGAACCGGACGGGCCGATGACGCCGAGCGCCTTGCCCTGTGGCAGGAGGAAGTTGACCATGCGCAGCGCCGCCTGCGCCTCGCCCGGCGGGACGATGGTGAGAGACTGCGCTTCGAGCTTTGCCGCGGGGCGGGGCAGGGCGGTGCGCGGGGCCTCGGGCGGCACCTCTCCGAGCAGTTGTGCGAGGTTCTTCCAGCCCTTGCGCGCCCCCTGCACCAGAGGCCACTGGCCGATGGCGAGTTCGATCGGCGCCAGGGCGCGGCCCATCAGGATGGAAGAGGCGATCATGGCGCCGGGCGTCAGCTCGCCGCGCAGCACGAGCCAGGCGCCCAGCCCTAGGATCGCCGATTGCAGAAGCAGCCGGAAGGTCCGGGTGATGGTACTGAAGGTGCCGGTCAGGTCGGCCGTGCCGATCTGCGCCTGCAAAGACGCCTTGCGGGCCGCTGTCCAGCGGGCGAAGGCATCCGGCCGCATGCCGAGCGCCGTCACCATCTCCGCCTCGGAACGGATCTGTTCGGCGGTGCGGTCGGCGCGGACGCTGGCAAGGTTGGTCTTGAGCGTCGGGGCCTTGGTGATCACCTGGTTCAGGAGCGTTACGAGGATCAGCACCGCGCCGCCGGCGAGCGCCAGCCAGCCCAGCCAGGGGTGAAACACCAGGATCGCGGCGATGAACACCGGCGACCACGGCATGTCGAAGAAGCTCATCGCGACCGGCGAGGCGAGGAACCGCTGCACGGTTTCCAGATCGCGCACGCCGCTTTGCGCGATGGCGTCGTTCTGGACCGCCGAGCGGCGCAGCACCGCGTCGAAGACACGCAGGTCCAGAGCCGCCTGGAACCGGGCCGCGACCCGCGCCATCACCCGGCCGCGAACATAATCCAGAAGGCCCATCATCGCGTAGAGAAACACCACCAGCACCGAGAGCGCCACCAGCGTCGCCTCTGAACGCGAGCCCAGTACGCGGTCGTAGACCTGCAGCATGTAGAGCGGGCCGGTCAGCATCAGGATATTGACGAACAAGCTGAAAAGCGCCGCGAACCAGTAGTAGGGCCGGCTCTTCCGCCGGGCCGCGCGCAGCTCTTCGAGCCCCTGTCTGTAACTGTCCGTCTGCATCAGCGGAAGTCCGCCTCCGTTGTGTCAGAGTCCCCGTTTGCGGTGGCATGCCGCGTGGATTTGGGGTCCTGTCTCCATTGTGTCACAAGATCATTGAAACGAGTTCTCACTGTTGGGTGCCTCGCGAAATGATTTTATGTACGCTTTTAGGAAACCTTGGGGGGTTTCCCAAGAGAATTGAAGAGAGCTGCCGAAGATGCGTCATGCCCGTGTGATTTTTACTGGCCTCCTGTTGGTGACATTGGCCGCCTGTTCCGTGCCGGGCCCGGGCGGTGCACCGGACGGGATCAACGATCCGCACGAGGCGACCAATCGGAAGATCCACGCCTTCAACCGCAAGACCGACAAACGCTCGATCAACGGAGCCGGCGCGATCTATGCGAATGGCGTGCCGAAGGGCATCCAGCGCAACATCTCGAACTTTGCCGACACCTACGCCACGCCCGGTTATGTCGTGAACCAGGTGCTGCAGGGCCGCCCGGGCCGGGCAACCACGAACACCGTCCGGTTCCTGATCAACGCAACGCTGGGATTCGGCGGTCTCGCGGACGTCGCCGCGGATCTGGGGATCGAGGAAGACGATACCGATTTCGGCGAGACGCTGCATGTCTGGGGTGTGCCGGAAGGGGCCTACCAGGAGCTGCCGATCCTCGGGCCGTCCACCGAGCGGGATACTGCCGGGCGCGTCGTCGACCTCTTCACCAATCCGCTCGGCTATGTCATCCCGTCGCCGGAAAAATACGCCGGCACCATCGCGACCTATCTCGACAAGCTCGGCAAGCGGGCTAACTACTCGGACACTTATGACTCGATTGTCCACGAAAGCGCGGATTCCTATGCGCAGCTGCGGCTTATCTACCTGCAGAACCGCCGGTATGAACTCGGCGGCACCGAGGGTGCGGACAGCAGTTTCGTGGACCCGGAATCCATCGACACGGAGGGTTTCTGAATGAAACCGATGCTGCTCAGCCGTCGTGGCTTTGCATTTGGATCGCTGGCGGCCCTTGCGTCCACCACGGCTTTTCCCGCACTTGCAGCGACGGCAGCGCAGGCCGAAGCGCTGGTCGGCAAGCTCGTCAAGGACATCAACACGGTCATCGCTTCGGGCAAGTCCGAGAGCGGGATGATCGCGGACTTCGAACGTATCTTCAAGAAATACGCCGACCTGCCGACCATCGCCGCCACGGCGCTCGGCGCGGACGGGCGGCGGGCGACATCGGCGCAGAAGAAGGCGTTCACCGATGCCTTTACCGGCTACATCTCGCGCAAGTACGGACGCCGGTTCCGCGAGTTCATCGGGGGTGAAATCCGGGTGACCGGATCGAAGTCCGTGAAGAACGCCTTCGAGGTTCAGGGCATCATGACCCTGCGCAACGAAGCGCCGTTCGACGTGAGCTTCTTTGTCGGACAGAGCAGCGGAAAATTCTACAACCTCTATCTGGAGGGCGTGAACATGCTGCTGACCGAGCGGACCGAGATCGGCGCGATGCTGGACAAGCGGCGCGGCGACATCGACGCGATGATCGCGGATCTGCGCAAGGCCGGGTGATCGCCGCGCCGGGAAAGCAAAAGCCCCCGCGCCGATGGCAGGGGGCTTTTTCGTGATTTGCGGGACGCTCAGGCGCCTTCGAACATCAGGTGCACCTTGACCGCCTTTGCCCGGTCGCCTGCGGTCTCGAACGCCGCCTTGGCGTCCTCCAGCGCGAATTGCCCCGTCACCATCGGCTTGACGCTCAGCCCGCCGGTGCGGATCAGCCGCACCGCCTCGTTGAACTCGAAATGGCGGAAGCGCTGCGTGCCCTGCCAGGTCAGCTCCTTGCCGACGATGGAACTCAGCGGCACGGAGGCCTGCCCGCCGGTGCCGACCTGCACGATGCGGCCCTGTGGCCGGATCGCCGCCATGGCGCCGACGATCGCAGGGGTCGCGCCGGAGCATTCGAAGACCACGTCGAAATGGCCCTTGCCCGCGCTGAAACGCTCCATCCTCGCTGCGTCCCGGCCCATGTTGATCACCTCCGTCGCGCCCATGGCCTCGGCGACTCCAAGCGGTACGTCCTGAAGATCGGTCGTAACGATCTCCGCTGCGCCAGCCTGGGCCGCAACCGCCGTGCACAGGGCTCCGATCGGACCCGCGCCCGTGACCAGAACCCGCTTGCCCAACAGGTCACCCGCCATGTGCCGCGCGTGCAGGCAGACCGCCAGTGGCTCCGCGCAGGCGGCGGCGCTCATGTCGGCGTCACCCACCGGCACACATTGGTCCGCCTCCACCACGATCCGGTCGCGGAACAATCCTTCGTAATGTGGAACGCGCATCGCGGAGCCGCGGAAGCGCATGTCGAGGCAATGGGTGGTCATGCCCTTTACGCAGTACTCACACGCCATGCAGGGCCGAGACGGGTTGATCGCGACACGAGTGCCGACGGTCAGCCCCTCGACGCCCTCTCCCAAGGCAACAACGGTTCCCGCCGCCTCATGCCCGAGGATCATCGACCCGTTGATCCGGTACGGCCCGAAGCCGAAATCGTGATAGTAATGCAGGTCGGAGCCGCAAATGCCCCCGGCCCCGACCGCTACCATCACCTCGCCCGCTCCGGGGGCCTCGATGGGCATGGTCTCGACCCGGATGTCGTGAACGTCTCTGATGCGGCAAACGCGCGTGTCCATTGTCTTGTCCTTTGTGCCTGCGCGGGATCAGTCCCGCGCCTTCTCCCGTTCAAGCCGCTGACGGGCAATGTCTTCGTTGGCCTCCGCCTTGCGGTCGGCGTACAGCGCCTCCTCGACGTAGGTGAGATGCCGCTCCACCGCCTTCCGGGCAGCGGCCGCGTCCCGAGCCTGCAGCGCGTCATTGATGGATCTGTGCTGCTCAAGCAAGGCCTCCCGCGTGTGCCGCTGACGGAACATGATCTTGCGATTGTAGAACACGCCCTCGCGCAGAAGCTGGTACATGGACCGCATCATATGCAGCATGATGACGTTGTGACTGGCCTCGATGATGGCCAGATGAAAGTCCGCGTCGAGCCGGGCCTCGTCGTCCGGATTGCGCTTGCCATGGGCGGCGCACATCTTGTCGAACAGCTGCTGGATGACCGCGAGATCAACGTCCGTGCCGTATTCGGCGGCCCGCTCGGCGGCGAGCCCCTCCATGTCGCGGCGGAATGACAGGTAATCGAAGACCGCCTCGTCGTGGCCCTTGAACAGCTGGATCAGGGCCTCGGAAAAGGCGCTGCCCAGCACGTCGGTGACATAGATCCCCGCACCGGCGCGGCTGGTGAGCAATCCGCGGTCCTGCAATTCGGCGATGGCTTCGCGCAGGCTCGGTCGGGACACGGCGAGCTGCTCGGCCAGGGCGCGTTCCGCAGGGAGCCGTTCGCCGGGACGCAGGATTCCACGCAGGATCAGCCGCTCGATCTGCCGCACCACGGCGGTCGAGAGCTTTTCGGGCTGAACGGGGCGGAAGGGCATGGCTCACCTGTCGAATTGGTCAAATGATATGACCAAAGGGCGCGAGGGGCAAGCCGGGCGCAAATTCCGTCAACGGAATTTGCAAAAATCCCCGAGTATTTTTGGTTGCGCCCCTACCAGCGATCCAGGGCAGCCTCGTCCTCGTCCTTCGCTGCGACCCAGGAGTCTCCGGACCCGCCGTATTCCTTCTTCCAGAAGGGCGCGCGGGACTTGAGGTAGTCCATGAGGTACTCCGCCGCCTCGAAGGCATCCTTGCGATGCGGGGCGGCGGTGGCGACCATCATGATCTTCTCGCCGGGAGTCATCCGGCCATAGCGGTGAATCACCAGCACATCCCCGAGCGACCAGCGCTGCACCGCCTCGGCGGCGATCGTCTGCAGCGCCTTCTGCGTCATGCCCGGGTAATGCTCGATCTCCATCGCGTCGAGGTCGCCCGACGCAAGG
This sequence comes from Tropicibacter sp. S64, assembly GCF_049803835.1. Taxonomy (NCBI): domain Bacteria; kingdom Pseudomonadati; phylum Pseudomonadota; class Alphaproteobacteria; order Rhodobacterales; family Roseobacteraceae; genus Tropicibacter; species Tropicibacter sp. S64. The sequence goes on from NZ_JBNAGK010000001.1 coordinate 571,262, forward strand.
TCCCGCACGATTCCGGTGAAGGTCACCACGGCACCCATATCGTGGCGGCCGCTGGCAAAGGCCTCCGCCTCGTTGCCGAAGTCGAACGGGTCTTCCTGCACGACGACGCGCATGGCTCAGCCCCCGGTCATCGGCGGGAAGAAGGCGACTTCCCGGGCCCCCACGATGGAGGCGTCGAAATCCGTCAGGTCCTGATCCACGGCCACCCGTAGCGCCGTCAGGTCCGAAAAGGCCACGGCATATCGCTCCTCGCGGGCCGACAACTCCGCGACCAGTTCCGCCACGGTCCCGGCCGCGGTTTCCACCCGCTCCTTCGGCAGGCCGATGCGCTCGCGCACCCAGGCGAAATACAGCACGTCCATGTCAGCGTTCCTCCTTCAGGAAGGGCAGGGCCTTCCGGAAATAGTCCCACCCGGTGATCAGTGTCAGCGCTGCGGCGATCCACAGCAGGACCAGCCCGACATTCCCGGCCCAGACCATCCCGGCGTATTTCCAGCGCAGGCCCAGCCTATCCTCGACCTCGCCGTCAAGGATAGCCCCGACCATGGTCTCGTCCATGCCGAAGATGCTCATGCCGAGGTAATGTTCGAACACCCCCTGGGCAAACAGCACCGCGATCGCGGTCATCTGCAGCGTGGTTTTCCACTTGGCCAGTTGCGTGACCTTCAACGTCCCCGCCACGTCGCCGAGGTACTCGCGCAGACCGGAGACGAAGACCTCGCGGAACAGGATGAAGGTGGCCGGCAGGACCAGCCAGGGCGACATCGAGGAATAGCCGACGATGACCATGAGGGCGATCACCACCATGGCCTTGTCCGCTATCGGATCGAGCATGGCGCCGATCTTGGTCTGCTGCTTCCACGCCCGCGCGAGATAGCCGTCGAACCAATCCGTGATGGAGGCGGTCAGGAACAGCAGAAGCGCGGCCCAGTCCGCGTAGGGGCGGTGGAAATAGAGAAACATCACCGCCACGCCGGGCGCGGCGAGCAGGCGCAAGACCGTCAGGATATTGGGCAGGGTCCATTTCATCGCCCCTTACCTATCGCGGATCGGAGGACGGGGGAAGATGGCTTCAAATGGCGTATCTTCAATGCGTCTTTGCCTGTCGGGCGAGCAGGTCGACAAACGCGCCCCGGGCGGCGGGCAGTGGCGCATCGCCGAGGCTTGCAGCCAGATGATGCTCCAGGAAATGCCCGGTGGTGCCGAGCGCAGTCACGATCTGTGCATCCTCCGCCGCGCCGCGCCCCAGCAGGACCTCCGGCAGGGGCAGAAGCCGGTCGGCCCAGTCTCCGGCCCCGGCCCTCGACACCGCCCGCCCGCTCTTCGGCGAGACATAGACCAGGTCTTCCGTCGTGCCCGTCGCCGCGCAGCGCGTGAGGTCGAGCGCGAAGCCCATCTCTTCGAGCAGCGCCAGTTCCCAGCGCAGGTAGGCCAACGGCCAGAGATCCGGCTGGCCGAGCAGGTCCAGCAACGTCTCGCTGCGATGATAGAGCGGCGAGTGCGCCTCCCGCTCCGGCAGGCAGAAGGAGAGCAAGGCCAGAACCGCGTTCATGCCCGCAAGGGACAGGCGGCTGGCCATTGCCAGATGCGCACGTGCGCGCTCCGGCTCGACGGTTAACGCGCCTATGTGGTCGTCCAGCCGTGCCTTCCACGTCAGATCAAGCTGCGCCCCGGGTTGCAGATGCGGGGTCATCCGGCGCGATGTGCCCCCCCTCAAGACCCCGAAATGGCGCCCGTGCTCCGGGGTGAAGACCTCCAGGATCAGGGAGTTTTCGCCATGTTTTCGAGTGCCGAGCAGGATGCCCGTGTCGCGCCATTCCATGACGGCGACTATCGGTGGAAGATCGGTCCCTGACAAGGATTTGACTTGCGTGCCGCGCCGGTCTGCCCAAACTGGCCGCATGAGCCCGTACCCGCTTCACGCCCGTGTCCTCGCCGCGCTGATCGCCCTGCTCGCGGCGGCATCCGTGGTGATGAACAGCTATCTCGGCCTGTTGCGGCATCCGGACGGCGGCGTGCTGGCCGAAGCCTGGCGCAGCGGGCGCTACTTCACCATCCTGACGACTTCCATTGTCGCCCTGACCTTTGCCAGGGTGGCCCTGACGGGACGCCTGTCGCAGGGATGGGCCGGGGGCATCGCGCTCTGGTGTGCCATTGTCGGCATCGTCTACCACGCGCTTCTGGCCCGCGAGTTGTCGGGGCTGCGGCTCTGGATCGACCATGGCATGCATACGGCGGTGCCGCTTGGCGTGGCGGCATGGTGGCTGGCCTTCGCCGCGAAGGATGCGCTGAACTATCGCCATGCGCTGTACTGGCTCGGCTGGCCGGGCCTTTACATGGCCTATGCCCTGCTGCGCGGCGAGGTCGACGGGCGGCACCCGTATTTCTTTCTCGATCCGCCGCTGATCGGCTGGCCAAAGGTGCTGATGTGGATTCCGACGCTGGCACTGGTGTTCTGGCTGGCCGGTATGGGGCAGATCTGGATAGCCAAAAGGCTCAGCCGAGGCCGTCCTGATCGAGCAGATGCCGGCCCGAGCGGTCTTCAACCTCGATGACCCAAAGATCCGGATCGTAGCCGCGCTGACGCGCGATCGCCGCATCCACTTCCGCTTCCGGCCCGGACGCCAGTTCCGTCCAGACCCGCGCCCCGCTCATCAGGTCGAAACTGCGGGTAAACGCCCTTGCGGTCCCGTCGAGCGGCGATTGCTTCACCAGCACCGCCCCTGCCGTATCGTCTCCATGCGCCACGACAAACGCCGCGATGTCCGCGAACCGCAGCCGCGCGAGGTAGGCATCCACCCAGAACCGCGCCGTCAGCCTCGGTTCAGGCATTGCCGTCGCGGAAATCGAGGCCCATTTCGGAGTAGCGCTCTTTCTCTTCGAGCCAGTTCTCCCGGACCTTCACCTGCAGGAACAGGTGGATCTTGCGTCCGAGAAACTCCTCGAGTTCCTCCCGCGCCGCCTTGGAAATCGCCTTGATCGTCTCGCCCTTGTTGCCGAGGATGATGCCCTTGTGGCCATCCCGCGCGACATAGACGATCTGGTCGATCCGGGCGGAGCCGTCCTTGCGTTCCTCCCAGCTCTCCGTCTCCACAGTGAGCTGATACGGCAACTCCTGATGCAGGCGCAGCGTCAGCTTCTCCCGCGTCATCTCCGCCGCGATCATCCTCAGCGGCAGGTCGGCGATCTGGTCCTCGGGGTAGAGCCACGGGTGTTCCGGCAGTTCCCCGGCAAGCCAGACCTTCAGATCCTGCACACCCCGGCCCTTCTCGGCTGAGATCATGAAGGTCTTCACGAAGCCAAAAGCCGCGTTCATCTCCTGAGCCAGCCCCAGAAGCACATCCGGTTGCACCCGGTCGATCTTGTTGATCGCCAGCGCGATCCGCCGCCCCTTCGGCATATCCTGCAGGCCTTCGAGGATGCGCTTCACCCCTTCGGTGATGCCCCGGTGCGCCTCGATCAGCAGCACGATGATGTCCGCATCCGCCGCCCCGCCCCAGGCCGCCGCAACCATGGCGCGGTCGAGACGCCGCTTCGGCTGAAACAGGCCCGGCGTGTCGACGAAGACGATCTGGCTCTCGCCCTCGATGGCAACACCGCGAATGCGGGCGCGGGTGGTCTGGACCTTGTGGGTCACGATCGACACCTTCGCCCCGACCATGCGGTTGGTCAGGGTGGATTTGCCCGCGTTGGGCTCTCCGATCAGGGCGACGAATCCGGCGCGTTCACTCATGGGCGTGGTCCTCTGGGGTTCAAGCCTTGCGCTTTAGCGCGGATCGCGCCTTCGCGCCAGAGCGAGTAGACTCCGGCCCCGACGATCAGCGCCGCCCCGGCCAGCGTCATCGCGTCCGGGCGTTCGCCGAAGACGGCATAGGCGAGGATCAGCGCCACGATCAGCCGCGAATAGCGGAACGGTGCCACCACCGAGACCTCCCCGGTGCGCATGGCGGCGGTGAGTGCGGTATAGCCGACCACCCCGGCAATGGCCGTGCCGCAGATCAGAAGCGCAGCATGGGGGGATGGGAGCGAGGGCATTCCCGGCTCGAAAGCAATGATGACGCAGCCGGCAAAGGTCACGACGCCGAAGCCCAGCACGCCCAGTTGCGCCGAGCGCACATGCGGCGGACTGGTCCGCGTCGCCACGTCCCGCCCGGCAAAGCCTATCATGCCGAGGAGGGCAAAGATCGCGTTGGCCTCGATGCCCGCGGGTGACGGGCGGATGATGAGCAGGACGCCAAGAAAGCCGACCGTCATCGCTGCCCACCGTCTCGGACCGATCCTCTCGCCAAGGATCAGCCCGGCGGAGAGCATCACCACCAGCGGCGCGGCCTGCAGGATGGCGGAGGTGGTCGACAAAGGCGTGTAGGCGAGCGACAGGGCAAAGAAAAGCCGCCCGCAGATCTCGAACGCTGTGCGGATCAGCAGGCCTTTTTGCAAATACGCCGGGTCCCAGAGCGGCACGCCCTGCCGCCGTGCATAAACCGCGTAGATCGTCATGGCCATCAGCCCGAACTGCACCGTCCCGACTCCCGCCGTCACCCCGCCGGACCCGGTTGCTGCCTTGAAAAAGGCGTCTTCGATGCCGAAGCCGAGCATGGCCAGCATCATCCACAGGCTGCCTTTGAGGTTGTCGTGCATGGTTTCTCCGCGCGTTACCCCTTGCTGCTACAGCGGAACCTTCGCCGCGAGAAGGGGGCGCGGATGGAAAGGACCGCGTTAACTTTCTGGCAAGAATGTGGCTTCTCTAAAATCCGTGACAAAGTTATGCCTTATTTCAACGGACCCAGAACCTCGCGGGGGCAGGGCGGTGGGGCCGGAATGACCTTACGCACGCTGTTTCCCCTGGAGTCCGCCATGCCCCGCACCGCTCAGACCGACAATCCCTATGACCTGCTCGGCGTCTCCCCGACGGACGATTTCGGTGCGATCCGGGATGCGTGGAAGCGCTTGGTCAAGACCTACCACCCGGATGTCTGGTACGGCTCCGCCGAGGAGGCGACGCGGCGGCTGATGGCGGTCAACGACGCTTACGACCGGATCAGCGTGCTGCACAAGCGGGTGAAAGCGGAGGCAGAAAAGGCCCGGACAGAGCAGCGCCGCAAGCCGCAGGCAACCCGCAAGCCCCGCGCCGAGGCCCGCCTCGCCGAGCCGCAGCAGACCGCGCCGTCGCGTCCGCAGCGCCCGAGCCCCTATGCCGGTCATTTCGACTCTGCCCGCGCGGTATTCACCCGCCAGCCGGAAGGGAAGGTTCAGGCCTTCGCCTGATCCACACGCGCCAGCAGCGCCTTGGCGGCGGACTGCTCGGCCTGCCGTTTGCTGCCCGCCGTCGCTTCGGCGCTCTCGCCGGTGGCGAGCCGAGCCTCTATCGTGAAAATCGGGGAATGATCCGGGCCGCTCCGGCCGACCTCGACATAGGACGGCGGCAACAGGCCGCGTGCCTGCGCCCATTCCTGCAAGGCTGTCTTGGCGTCCTTGGCGTCCTCTTCCACATCGGCGATCCGCGCGCCCCAGAGCCGCAGGATCAAGTCCCGCGCCGCGTCGAAGCCGCCGTCGAGATACACCGCCGCAATCACCGCTTCCATGGCATCGCCCAGCAGCGCCATCTTGCGCCGCCCGCCGGTCTTCTGCTCCGACCGGCCCAGTTTCAGCGCCGCGCCGATGTCCACGTCCCGCGCCACATCGGCGCAGGTTTCCTTGCGCACCAGCGCGTTGAACCGTGGCGCGAGCAAGCCTTCGGTCGCCGCCTTGTCCTGCTCCAGCAGCGCCTGCGCCATGACAAGGCCGAGCACCCGGTCGCCAAGGAACTCCAGCCGCTGGTTGTCATCCCGCCCCGGTCCGGACATGGAGCCATGCGTCACCGCTTGCCGCAGCAGCGTGGGTTTCCGGAACGTGTACCCGAGCCGCTCTTCCAGAGCCCTGAGATCGGCGGAGACCTTCATGGCCGGCCTCAGTCGATGGCCTTGAAGAAGCGGTCGCTGCGCCAGGTCCAGAAGAACAGCATGGACTTGCCCGCCGAGGAGAACATGACCCGGTCCGCCCGGCCGATCAGGTTCTCGAACGGCACGAAGCCGACGCCGCCCGCGATATTCGGCACACGGCTGTCCGACGAGTTGTCGCGGTTGTCCCCCATGAAGAAGAAATGCCCTTCCGGCACGGTGTAGACGGAGGTGTTGTCCGAGCCTTGGTTGCCGATGTTCAGGATGTCATGCTCGACACCGTTCGGCAGGGTCTCGCGCTGGCGGGACTTCTTGCAGATGCCGCCGTCGCCGACCGGACCGTTCTCGCAGCGCGGACGCAGGCGCTGCGGTCCCTGCTCTTCCGCGACCTCCTCGAACACCCCGGCGTCCTGAACCTTGACCGGCGTGCCGTTGATGTAGAGCAAGCCGCCCTTCACCTGGATCTTGTCGCCGGGCAGGCCGATCAGACGCTTGATGAAATCGCGGCCCGAGACCGGGTGGCGGAAGACCACCACGTCGCCGCGCTTCGGCTCGGAGCCGAGCAGGCGCTTGTTGTCGCCGTCGAAGATTCCGCAGATGTCCGTGGCGTCGATGTTCAGGCCAAAGCGCGGCGCGATGATCGAGGGGCAGGAGGCGTAGGAATACCCGTAGGCCATCTTGTTCACGAAGAGAAAGTCGCCGATCAGCAGCGTGTCCTTCATCGAGCCGGATGGAATCCAGAACGGCTGGAACAGGAAGGTGCGGAAAACGCCCGCGATCAGCAGGGCGTAGACGATGGTCTTGATCGTCTCGACGATCCCGCCGCTCTTCTTTTCTTCGGTGGCCATGCGTGAAAAATCCCTTGCCCCTGCTACCTCGCGCTACATGAGCGCCTGCGCAGCGGGTGTCAAGCAAAGCACGGGCGGATCACCTCTGCGTGACGGGGCGGGCTTCGATGATCACCACCGCCTGCGCCCAGGGGTGATCGTCGGTCAGGGTGACGTGGATGATCGCCTCGTGTCCCTCCGGGGTCAGGCTGTCGAGCCGCTCCTTCGCCCAGCCTGTCACCGCCATGACCGGCTGACCGCTGCGCAGGTTGCGCACGTGCATGTCCTTCCAGGCAATCCCCATGCGCAGCCCGGTGCCGAGCGCCTTGGAGCAGGCTTCCTTGGCCGCCCAGCGTTTCGCATAGGTCCCGGCCACGTCGCGCCGCCGCTCTGCTTTCGCCTGTTCGATCTCGGTGAAGACGCGGTTGCGGAAGCGGTCGCCATACTTGTCGAGCACCCGCTGGATGCGGTCGATATTCGCCAGATCGGTGCCGATGCCGAGGATCATTCAGTTCAGCAGCCACGCGTCGATCTGCCCGGTCGCCTGATTCAGGACGATGCGCAGCGCGGTGTCGACGAACTGGTCGCCGCCGCCCGGCAGGGAGACCGGAAGCGTGAAGATCAGACCCTGCGCCGGGTCATAGTCTGCCTGCAGGGCGTCAAAGGTCATCCCGGCGAATCCCATCCCGTTCAGGCCGACAACCCGGCACTGCCTGTCGCCCAGTTCGTTGTGCGGCGGGGAGAGGATCAGAAGGTAGGCCCAGCCCGCGGCCGGCTCGATGGTGTCGAGCATCGCCAGCCGCACGGCGCCATTGGAGAAGGTCCGCGTGTAGGCCTCCCAGGGCTCCGGCAGGTTACGGGCGGAGGCTTGCCAGTCGCACTCCATGACCTGCTGGGCCGGGGCGAGGGTGGGCAGGGCGATGCAGGTGATCAGGGCGGCGAGACGGGTGAGCATGGGCGGTCCTTCCGATCCGGAACGGGTGTGAGGCGGGTGCTGACGGTGAATAGAATTTTAGTCTGAAATTCTTTTCACCGTCACGTCCGGTTTTCACGCCCTTGCGGCATCCATCAGCCGCCGCATTTCGCGGATGGCCGGGTCGAGGCCCATGAAGATGGCTTCCCCGATGATGAAATGCCCGATGTTCAGTTCCATCACCTCCGGAAAAGCCGCCACAGGCTGCACGGTTTCGTAGGTCAGCCCGTGCCCGGCATGCACTTCCAGCCCCAGACCGTGGGCATAGGTGGACATCTCCCGCAAGCGCTCCAGTTCGGCATCGCGCGCTTCGACCTTGCCCTCGGCGTGGAAGTCGCAATAGGCCCCGGTGTGCAATTCGATCACCTGCGCGCCGATACGATGCGCGGCGTCGATCTGTCTGCGGTCGGCGGCGATGAAGATCGACACCCGGCAGCCCGCTTCGCGCAGGGGCGCGATGAAATGCGCCAGGCGGTTCTCATCCTTGGCCACTTCCAGTCCGCCCTCCGTGGTCCGCTCCTCGCGCTTTTCCGGCACGATGCAGACCGCATGGGGGCGGTGGCGCAGGGCGATTCCCTGCATTTCTTCCGTCGCTGCCATCTCGAAGTTCAGCGGCACCGTCAGCGCCGCCATCAGCCCGTCGATATCGGCATCTGAGATGTGCCGCCGGTCCTCGCGCAGATGTGCGGTGATGCCATCCGCCCCCGCCGCCTCGGCGATCTTCGCGGCGCGGATCGGGTCCGGATAGGCGCTGCCGCGGGCGTTGCGCACGGTGGCGACGTGGTCGATGTTGACACCAAGGCGCAGGCGTCCGGCAAAGTCGGTCATCATATCCTCCATGGTCCTGCCCCAGACATAGGAGGTCCGGTGCCGGGCAAAAAGCGAAGAATTGTAGCGATACAGGGGGTTCGAGGGATTTCGCCGTGCTGGCGCACGGCGACCGGGGGGGGCGCGCGCGCCGCCCGGACGCGGTGTGCGACGCCCCCCCC